>VBAI01000169.1 GCA_005882295.1 Candidatus Segetimicrobium genomatis
GAGGCCGGCGCGTATCCGCTGCGGTTTGATGTGCAGTACCCCGGGAAACTTTCCCGCAGGCTCATCTTCGTCAAGTGGCTGCTGGCGGCGCCGCACTATTTGATCATCAACACGTTCGGCAATCTGCAGTTTGCCTGCTCGCTGATCGCGTTCTTCTGGATCCTGGCGACCGAACGCTATCCCCGCGGGTTGTTCGACCTGTGGGTGAATACGACCAGGTGGGGCGTGCAGGTGGGCGCCTATACAGGGCTGATGCGCGACGAGTATCCGCCGTTCGGCTGGGACCGGGGCGCTTATCCAATCACATATGATGTCGAGTATCCTGGGAAGCTGTCGCGCTGGCTGCTCTTCGTCAAATGGCTGTTGCTCGTGCCGCACTACGTGATTCTCGTCTTCCTCTGGCCGGCCGCGGCCGCAGTGTGGATCGTGGCGTGGTTCGCCATCCTCTTCACCGAGCAGTTCCCCCGTGGAATGTTTGACTTTCTGGTGGGGGTGGCCCGGTGGACCTACCGGGTCCTCGCGTACTTCTCGCTGCTGCGTGATGAGTATCCCCCATTTAGTCTGACGTAACCCTCCTGTCATCGCGAGCGCAGCGAAGGGATGTCCTCTGAGGAGGAGATCGCCACGGCCCTTCGGGCCTCGCGACGGAGGATTGCTTCGGCCCCTTCGGGGCCTCGCAATGACCGCGTGAGCACTCTCACTCTCCTCTGCAATCGTTCCCTGCGATGCAGGAGGCGGGCGCGGCAGGGATCCCCGTCACCGTTGAGCGCGGCCAGCGCATGCTCGGTGTGTGTCAGGGCGCGTTGCGGGTCGCGCAGCTCCCACTCCCAGACCATCGCCAGCCGTTCCAGCGCCTGCCACCGCGGGAGGATCCCCGCCTGCGCTTCGCGGTCCCAGAGGTCGAGCAACCGCTCCGGTTGGCCGGTCCGCCTGTAGTGGCGGGCCAGCGCAGTGGCCGCGCGGCGCCGCGCCGGCGGCTCGTGCTCGTCCTCAAGGGCCAGTTCGTAGCAGCCGGCCGCGGCGTCCACCTGCCCGCGGACGTCCAGGAGCCGTCCCAATCCGAACCAGTCCACCACGACCGGCGTGCGGTCAGGATGGGCGAGGAGTTCTCCGGCCAGACCGTGCAGGGCCACCAGCGAGAGAATATCCTGCTCGTTGTGGGCGAAGACCGGTTCGAGGACGTCGAAATCGCCGGTATGGAGAAACTGTACGTACAGTGAGGGGATCACCCACCCCGGCACGTCGATGCACCGCTCGACCTTGAGGATCATCTGCTCCAGCAGGGCCATGCTGTAGCCGCCCAGTCTCCGGTGCCACAGCCGGCGCGCCACGCTCATCAGATCCAGATGCGACTCGGATGCGATGTCCGCCCGCATGCGGCACAGGAGAAAGCGCGTCTGCAGTAGTGGGAGGTCGAAACGGGTGCCGTTGAAGGTGACAAGGGCGTCGAAGCGGCGGAGGTGGTCGCCGACCGCCTCGAGCATCTCCGGTTCCGCGCCGAGATCGCGGAGGAAGTACTGGGTGAGGGAGACGCAGTCTTCCCCGGTCGACGCGATACCGATGAGGAAGACGTAGGTGCCAGTGCCGCCGGCGAGACCGGTGGTTTCGGTGTCGAGCCAGGCCACGGAGTTCCCTACAGGGCCGGCAGTGCGGCCGAGGTGAAGCGCGTCGCCGAGGGGTCGCAGGCCGTGGACGCGGTCGAGCGGCCAGGTGCGGGTGCGGATGTCGAACCCATGATCTGTCATTGCGAGGAGCGAAGCGACGAAGCAATCCCCGTTGCGAGGGGCGAAGCCCCGTGGCAATCTCCATCTGAGAGGAGATCGCTTCGCTGCGCTCGCGATGACGGCGTGAGCAGGGGATCGCCACGGCCCTCCAGGTCTCGCGATGACGGACTGGACATCTCGGGGCTCGCGATGACGGACGAGAGTATCGCCAGGCAGTCCGCCTTGCCTGTACTCCCCACTTCCAGCACGGGTCCCACGCACGACGGGCACCCCCACTCGCAGCCGCAGTTCCGGACCAGGTCGATCGCGGCCGTCACGAGTTCGTCGTGGAGGCGGAACAGCCGCTCGGCCAGCCCCACGCCGCCGGGGGCCCGTTCGTACAGGTAGATCGTGGGGTGGCCGGTGTGCGGAGAGCGGATCTCGTAGACGCGGCCGAGGTCGTTGGGATCGCACATCAGATAGAGCGGGGCGATGTTGTGCAGCGCGTGGGACACGGCGGCGAGGGCGCCCTGGAGGCGGTCGTTGCTCCACATCTGAGATTGCTTCGGCCCTTCGGGCCTCGCAATGACGGCAGGCCCGCTCCTCGCGATGACTGATGGGAGGATCCACCAGGCGCCGGTGGTGTGGATCGTCGTCTCCGGCAGGTTGATGCGGCCCCAGCCGACGTTTTCTTGCGTGAACAGCTTCAACTTCTTAAAAATCGTCGGCCGGTAGGTGACGACCACATCGCCGTGCGCGCGGGGGAGGGGACCGCGTGCTCCGCCGTCCTCTTTGAGGATGTCGATGCCGACAGCGATCTCGGCGTCGGTATAGTAGTCGACCTCGACCTGCTTCACGTAGGCCTTGCGCTGGTCCCAGTCCAGCCGCTGCACCTCGTACTGCTGGCCCAGGTGCATGTAGATGGCATGCTCGTGGACCAGGGCCGGCGCCGAGGCCAGATCCACTTCCCCGACGACGTGTGGCGTGGGACCGGTCTCGTCGATGATGATCACGTTCTCCGTGGACGCCGATCGCAGGCTGACGTCCTCCGCGGGAAAGCGCTCGGCGACATAGTGCCACCGCCGTCCGTCGTCGTGCACGATGTGCTCCGACTGCAGATGGCGCATGATGGCGTCCTGGGCGGCGGCCCCGTACGGTTCATCACGGCCCATCGGCAGTTCGAACACCGCGCACTTCAGATGGCTGGTGAGGACCAGCAGGTTGTCTGGGTTGATCAGCGCGTGCTCAGGGGAGTGCTCGAAAAAGTACTCCGGGTGCGTCATCAGGTACTGGTCGAGGGGATCGCTGGTGGCCACCAGGAAGGCCGCCGCGAGTTCACTGGTGCGGCCAGCGCGTCCCATCTGCTGCCAGGTGGAGGCGATCGTGCCGGGATAGCCGGCGAGAATCGCCGCGGCGAGCTGGCCGATGTCGATGCCCAGTTCCAGCGCGTTGGTGGCGGCGACGGCGCGAATATCTCCCTCGCGCAGTCCCCGCTCGATCGCGCGGCGTTCTGACGGCAGGTAGCCGGCCCGGTAGCCGCGGATCGTCTCCGGATCGCGCCCGTGGTGCGTCGCCAGGTCCTTGAAATAGGTGGTGAGCAGTTCGGCCGCCAGGCGGCTGCGCCCGAACGTGATTGTGGGAATCTGGTTGCGGATCAGCTCGGAGGCTAGGTCGCGGACCTCCAGCAAGGTGTCGCGGCGGATCCCCAGCTCGCGGTTGACCACCGGCGGGTTGATGAAGGCGATCACTTTCTCCCCGGCGGGGGCCCCGGATTGATCGATCAGCGTCACCGGCCTGCCGATCAGGCGCTCGGCGTGTTCCTGTGGATTGCCGATGGTGGCGCTCGTGCAGATGAACTGCGGGTCGCTGCCGTAGAAACGGCAGATCCGCGAGAGGCGGCGGATCACGTTGGCCACGTGACTCCCGAACACTCCGCGGTACTGATGCAGCTCGTCGACAATGACGTAGCGCAGGTTCTCGAACAGCCGCAGCCATTTGGTGTGGTGCGGGAGGATCGCCGTATGCAGCATGTCGGGGTTGGTGACGACGATGTGGCCGGCGGCCCGGATCGCGCGGCGGGCGGAGGCCGGCGTATCGCCGTCGTAGGTAAAGGTCTTGATGTCGGCGTGAAGCGTATGGACGAGCTGCTGGAGCTCGTCCACCTGATCGGCGGACAGCGCCTTCGTGGGAAACAGGTACAGCGCGCGGGCGTTCGGCTCCGTGAGGATCCGGTTGAGCACCGGCAAGTTGTAGCACAGCGTTTTGCCGCTGGCGGTCGGCGTCACCACGACGAGGTGCTCGCCCGCATGCGCGGCCCGAAACGCCTCGGCCTGGTGCGAGTACAGGGATTCGATCCCGCGCTGGCGCAGGGCGCCCGCCAGACCTGGGTTGACGGCGTCAGGGAAGGGTGCCGTCCGTGCGGATCTTGCGGGGAGCGTCTTCCAGGTGGCGATGCGAGAAGAGAGGTATGGGTCCGATTGAAGGCGGTTGAGGATCTGTAGCAGCGTCATGGGAAGCCTCCCGCGTCTTTTCGAAATACGAACTAGTGTTCGCTATATTATGGTGAGGTCCTTCACCCTGAGGAACCGCGTCATGGACGACGAACTACCTACTGCCTATCAGGAGGTCGTATCCATGGACACGATGGTCCACCCGCTCAGCCAGGCCGTGGAGTCACTGCACGAGGAAATCTTCAAAGCCGTCGAGCCCCTCGGGGACGCGGAGATCAACTGGGTGCATCCCCAGCTGTCCAACACCATCGGCATCCTTCTCCGGCACGTGGCCGGCTCGGAACGCTATTGGATTGGCGAGGTCGTGGGCGGGCGCGCCATGCACCGCAAGCGGGAGACGGAATTCACCCACGAGCCCCTGACGAAGACGCCGCTGGTAGAGAATCTGCGCCGCGCGCACTCACAGGTGCAGGAGGTGCTGCGGTCGCTGTCCGCAAGCGATCTCGCCTCGCTGGTTGACGTCCAGTCTCAGGACGGCATGCGCCAACACACGAAGGCGTGGGCCATTCTGCATTCCATCCAGCACACGTCCTATCATCTCGGGCAGATCCAGCTATTCAAGAAGATGGCGACCACCGCCCAGACCGCGGGAGGGCGAACATGACGCACTCCCTCTTTCGCCCCGTCTCCGCGGAGATGGTGGCCGCGAAGGTGGAGCTGCGCGACCGGCTGCTGACCCGTCTCGAACGTCAGGCGGTCCGGGCGCTAACCCTGCGCCGGCGGCGCCAGTATCATCCGTCTCCCGGCGTGAATCTGGTCGGGATCGGGATCGGTGAGAAGATTGTCGCCGCGCGGCCCACCAGCGAGCTCTGCGTCAAGGTGCTGGTGGCCAGGAAGTACCCGCGGGGCCGGATCAGCCGCGGCGACCGCATTCCGGCGTCGGTTGGCGGCGTGCCGGTCGATGTCGAAGGCGTGGGCTATGTAAGGAAGTTTCAACCGCCCAACCAGCAGCGCCGGCGGCCGGTGCCCGGCGGCATCTCGGGCAGCTTGGCCATCGAGGCGGTGGGGTTCCGATATGCGGGCACGCTCGGGGTGATCGTGTTCGACCGGGATCACCGCGACGTCGTGTATGCCCTTAGCAACAATCACGTGCTGGCGAACGAGAACCGGGCGGCGGTTGGCGCAGGCGCGGTGCAACCGGCAACCCTGGATGGTGGCCGGCCCACGGATCGCGTGGCGGCCCTGGATCGCTTCGTCCCCCTGCGCTACAACAACGAACCCAACCGCATGGACGCCGCCATCGCGCGGTTCGATGCCCCGGCCGACGCGGCCCGGGTCATCCTGGACATCGGGGCGCCAACCGGGGCGGAGGATCCCACGCTGAACCTCCTCGTCCGGAAGTCCGGCCGGACCACGGGCGTCACCGAGGGGATCATCCGCTCGGTGCAGTTCGACGTGTTCAACGTGGTCTACGAGCAGGGGACCGTGCGGATGGACGATGTGATGGTCATTGAAGGTGTGCGGGGAAGCTTCAGCCGCCCCGGGGACTCCGGGTCGGCCATTGTGGATCCGCAGGGAAACGTCGTGGGCTTACTGTTCGCTGGAAGCGACACGGTGACGTTTGCCATTCCCATCCGGCGTGTGCTTCAACGCTTGCGGGTCAGTATCGCCACCTGAGGAGGTGCACGCCTGATGACCTCGGAGATGCCGGTCAAAGCACAGCGGGCCAAAGAGGCGCTGGTCAAACGGTTGGCGGACCAGCCGGGGTTCGTAGGGGTCGGCATCTCACAGAATCCCGCAGGACAGTTTGAAATCGTGGTGATGGTTGTGGAGCAGACCAGTCCCGTGCTCGCGAAAGTGCCCCCGCGCTGGCAGGGCATCCCGGTGCGCACGCAGGTCGGGGGCGTCCCCAGGAAATTCTAGCGGAGTTGTGCGAGGTCCTGAATGATATCGGCCGGATCCGGATTTGCCGCGTAGGCGCCCAGCACCACACCACGGCGGTCGATGAGAAAGGTGGGTACGGCGTGGTCCTGCAGGCCGCCGGCCAGGGGCCGGACCTCCACGCTGTAGCGGCGGCGCACGGCGGCGACCGCCTGCGGATCGCCCGTGAGAAAATGCCAGCCGCGCCGGTCGGCCTGGTAGCGCGCCGCGTAGGCGCGCAGGACAGCGGGCGTATCCCGGAGTGGATCGGTGGTGACCGACGCGAAGACGATGTCGGTCCCCCACCAGTGCCGGCGGATCAGCTCGCGCTGCACCCGGGCCAAGGCGGCGGTTGTGAGGGGACACACGTCGGTGCAGTTCGTGTAAAAAAACGTCAACAGGACCAGTTTCCCGTGGAACTGGCTCAGGCGGATTGACCGCCCATCCTGATCCGGGAGCGCAAAGTCTGGGGCGGGTTTGCTCATGACCGGGAAGGGAGGGTCGGCGTGGGCGACCCCTGTGAAGGCGCCCACCGACGCAACCAGAACACCGGCCAGCCACAGCATGACGCCATCAGTTCCGCGGCCGGCGTGGGGCTTCCTGCGGAGTTACGGGGAACTGGCGCGCTCAGGCGCCGCCGGCTCGAAGGTGGCCGGCGGGTAACGGTTGGACGGATTCCACAGCATCCAGCCCGAGGTCAGGCCCACGTCGTAGACCGCTTCCATCTGCGTGCGGATGACCGGAGGCGGGTAGAGGGCGCCGAGATCAAAGGCCTGCAGCCACGGCCGGATCCTGGCGATGCGGTCAATCGGGGCCTGGGCCCCGGTTCCTGCCGGAATCGAGGCCAGCATCCGCGCAAACGCCGCCCGGCGCTGCTCGGCCCGGACCAGCGAGTAGCGCACGACCTGATACGGATGGTCGGCGGGATTGGCGAACTGCATGAACCCGCGCGCGTAGTGGGACGGGTACACCATCGGTGAGATGTAATCGAAATACAGGAAGGCGTCCTCGATGATCTGGCCGATGCCCATGTCGTCCGGCCGGACCGTGGCCAGCCCAAAGAGATCGGCCGACAGCACCGCGCCGGTGGGTCGCAGCTGCGTGGTCAGATATTCAAAGAACCGGCGGATGACCTGGCGCCTGGACTCAACGGCCGCATCGTAGACCGGGTAGCGCAGCGCGGAGAGATCACCGTCGGACGGGAACCGGATGTAATCGAAGTTCAGTTCGTCGACCCCGGCCCGCGCCGCGGCGCGTCCGATCTCCACCAGGTACTCCCAGACCTCCGGTGAGGCCGGGTCCACCCATCCCAGGCCCTTGCGGTCGTACCAGATGCGGCCCTCTGGATCCCGGACCGCCAGATAGGGTCTCACGGTAAGCAGATGCTGATCCTGGAACGCTGCGATCCGGGCGATGACGTAGATGCCCTCAGCGTGGAGACGGTCTACGAGCGCCGGCAGATCGAGGCGGGAGACACTGCCCCCCAACCTGCCGATCAGCGGGCTTTCGGTTTTGAAGACCACCGTGCCGGTGTAGTCTTTGATGTCGATGACGACGCTGTTGACTTCGGTGGTCTTCGCGAGCGAGATCGCCTCGCGCAGGCGGCTGGGCGTCGCCGCGCTCCACGACGTCAAATAAATTGCTCGAACGGCCGGCAGCTCACCCCGGGACCAGATGGAAGGGCCGGTCTGGGTCGAGGCAATCTCCGCGCCGAGCACAGGGGCTGACACCCGGAGCGCCCACGGGGAGAGCGCAGGGAAGCTCACCTGGACTCCCATCAGCACGGCGAGCGCGGCCGTGACGATGATGGCGACACGCACGCCCAGCGCGCGATCTTCACGGATCGGCCCGGCATACGTGGGCGATGGATGGACTGGGAGATGCAGCGCAGCCCGTCGCAGGCGCATGGGCGGGCCCGCTACTTGGGCCGGAACGTCAGCAGGATGCTGACCAGCAGTTTGGCTTCGTCCGCCAGTCGGGTCGAGGCGGTCGTCGTCGTGCCGGTGACCACGTATCCGCGGCTCCCGGCCAGGGTGACCAGCTGCAGTTGATACAGCTCGACGCCATCGCCCCGCTTCCAGGTGTAGTAGCGCACCACGGCAGGGTAGGAGCCGATCAGCAATCTGTCGGTGCGCAGCCGGCGATACCCGGTGAACAAGAGGCCGAGCCCGGACTCGTTCTGGGCTTCGTAGTCCTCCACGTTCATCCCGGAGGGAAGTTCCTCAGACGTGACATTGACGTTCAACCGGAAGCTTTGCCCCCCCGCCGCCGCAGGACCCAGCGCCATGAACGCCACCCCGCTGGGTCCGTTGGTTTCGGCCCACCCGTCCGGGTAGCTCAGTGAAAATCCCAGCTGAGGGTGTGTGTAGGTCTGCCATCCTGCGGTGGCCTGCGCGGTCCCAGGAAGAGCCAGGAGCAGCACACTGAGGAAGATGGCGAGGCTCCCGGCGCGCTGCCTGAATCTGCGGATGTGTCCCATGCGATCCATCAGGCCTCTGCTAGTGTGGACGAAACGTCAGCATGATATTGGCCAGGGCCTTCGTCTCACCCTTGAGGTGCGAGGAACCGGCGAGCGTCGTCCCGGTCACTACGTAGCCGCGGGCGCTGTCGATCGTCAGGAGCTGCAGTTGATAGAGTTCGATGCCATCGTTGCGTTTCCAGGTATACTGCCGGAGCACGGCGGGGAGAGTGCCAATCGTGAGGCGCGCCGTCTGCACGGGGCGGTACGCGCTGAACGTGGACTTGAGGGCTTCCTCGCTTTTGGTGTTGTACACGTCGACGGACGTCCCGGCAGGCACCGGGTCGTGCGTGATGTTGACGTTCAACCGCATCCCCTGGACGCCGGCCACCTGCGGGCCCAACGCCACGAAATCGACGCCGGCCACGCCGCCGGCCAGCATCCAGTCCTCGGGGTAGCTGACGGAGAAGCCGAGCTCAGGGTGCGTGAATTTCAGCCACGCGGGAGAAGCGGCCAGCACGGTGCTGCTGGCGATCACGACGGCGAAGATCGCCACCACGACTCCACGCCGGAACGTCACCGCTGCCCCTCCTCTGCGATTCGAACGGGTGTGCTGCATTGATGACTCTGCCCGCCCGTGTGCGCGCGCAGACTTGGACTACGGAGGGGTGGATTACGAGCGGGCCAGCGAGACCCCGGCCAGCACCACCGCCGCGCCCGCGGCCTGGACCGGGCCCAGGCTCTCGCCGAGCAGCAGCCAGGAGGCTAACAGCGCAACGATGGGAATCAAGTTGGAGTAGATTGCCGTGCGAGGACCTCCGACGGCCTGGACCGAGGCATACCAAACAACATAGCCTACTGCGACGGCCAGCACCGTGGAGTAGGCCAGGGCTGCCCAGGCTTGCCAGCTTATCGCCGCCCAGGGTTGTTGCAGCAGTTGCGGGATTGATGCCACCAGGAGCGCCGGCGCCCCGGCGGCCATCGTCAGCGTGGTCAACTGTAACGGGGACATCGTCTTCAGGAGTGGCCGGGAGAAGACCGTGTACATGGCCCAGCAGAGGGAGCAAAAGAGGGTCAGGATGTCGCCGGCCAGCGTCGCCATACCGAGGTGCAGGCCTCCCCGGCCCGTGATGAGCAGCAGCAGGCCGACAAAGGCGAAGACGATGCCGATCCAGGTCCGTGGCGCCACCCGGTCGATCCGCAACAGCGACGTCAGCGCGGCGATGAACAGGGGCACCATGGAGAGAATCAGCGCGGAGTTGCCGGCGGTCGTCAGCGCCAGGCCGTTGATGAACGAGATCTGATAGATCGCGTGCCCGATTATCCCGAGCCCCACCAGGCCCGGCCACGCCGCGCGCGGGGGCAGAGGCTCCCGCGTACGCCACGACACTGCGAGCAGCAGAACCGTCGCGCTGCCGAAGCGCAGGGCGTTGAACACCATCGGCGTCATCTCGCGGAACGCGATTTTGACGATCGGGAAGTTCACGCCCCAGATGACGACCAGGGCGAGCATCGCGGCCTCGACTCTACGCATTCCCGGCCCGCTGTCCCACTTTCGTACGCCGGGCGAGATCCCCGGCCATGAGGATCGCCGCCGCCATGCTCTCCGCCCGGGCCAGCCCTTTGCCCGCGATGTCGAACGCCGTCCCGTGGTCCACGGACGTGCGGATGAACGGCAGCGCCAGCGTGACG
>VBAI01000311.1:0-279 GCA_005882295.1 Candidatus Segetimicrobium genomatis
TGAACTATCGACTCCAATGCTGCTACAACTTTCGGGTCAAACTGCTTGCTCGCTTGCTCTTTCAATATGCGAAGAGCTTCATTCTTGGATCGGGCCTTGCGGTACGGTCGGTCCGTGGTAATCGCATTGAAAGCATCCGCCACAAGGACTATTCGGGATCCTATTGGAATGGCCTCGCCGACCAATCCGTCTGGGTAGCCACTACCATCGTAGTGCTCATGATGATGCCGCACGATCTCAGCGGGGTCTGTGAGAAGTTCTGCGGGTTTCATAATCTCG
>VBAI01000311.1:378-4377 GCA_005882295.1 Candidatus Segetimicrobium genomatis
TCGAAGGGACCTAGAGAGCCGGACTGCAACCTCCGACGCGTCACGGGCATGCTTCCACGTGTACGCGTCTTTCAGATCAATCGCCTGGGCCACCATTGAAAGACTGGCAAGTTGCACGTCCCTCTGGTCGCTGAGAAGCTTGAAAGGATGGTAGGTTTCGATCAGTGCGATGATCGCAAGCGGCAGAACAAAATACCCGATGCTACCATACGTGCTAGTAAGGCGGCTAAGGCCCAACGCGATCAAAGATAGGAGCATCGCGTTGGAAGCAAGTACTCGACCTGAACTTGATAGAAACATCTTGACATCAATCCCATCGAATAGTCTTGCCCTGATCGCAGCGAGGGCGACCCGTGTAAGCACGTATACGAGCACAGCAATGAGTTGCTGCGTGAGGCTTCGGCCCAAAAACCCGGCTGGGAAACTTACCAACGCCCCCGTCAACAACAATGCCAGGACTACGGGGATTGTCTCCTCTCCGGCATCCTCCAGGGCTCGAGTCAAAGGCATTCGGGCGAACAGAAGCGCGCTTACAATGGCTGATAAAGCAGCTATAGCCACCGGCAAATACGGTGGTGCGAGTATTAGCGCTGTGATCACAACTGCAGGAGCGAGCGTAAGATGGCCAGCGGGCTCAAGATTGACGCGAAGCCAAGCAGCAGGCACGATCAGCGCCAACAATAAAATGTCTCGACCAACTACCCCCGTAAGGGCTGCAGCACCTGTAGCATAAACCAATACCATGCCGCCGAAAAGCAACAGAGCCATGGAGAGATATCTCTTACCCATCTAATGCGCTCCGCCGTCCTACTTTGTGGACCGCCGGTCCCCGTCCTCGCCGAAGGATGCGTTCTTCCTATTCAGCGCAAGGAAGGCATCTACAACTTCCGGGTCGAACGCTCGACCAGAAGATTCCCGCACAGCTTCTGTTGCTTCGCTTGGAGAAAGCTTTCTCTCGTAAGGGATGCCACCCGCCACCATTGACTCAAATGCCTCGGACAATGCAACAATTCTCGCCCCGATGGGAATCTGTGATGCATCACAATCTCGCTAACGTCACGACGAGGTAACTCGCCAGCGATTTCTGCACCCATAAGCACGTGTTGTTGAATCCTCTCGATGGCAGCGGAATCGTGCTGCGTCGCGGACTCAATGAATTCTTCCAACCCGATCATCCCTACATCGTGCAAGAGGGCACCTAATTCGATCGCTTCAACGTCAGGATCCGGCAATCGCATCTTCCTGGCGAGGGCGGATGCCAGGTCGGCAACTCGCCTCGAGTGGCCAGCTCCCTGCGGGAAACTAGCATCGATAGCCAACACAAGCGAGTCAATTGCCTGATTGTATATCTGCCTTTGCTGCAGATAGAGTTGAACGGCCCATCGCTGGGCAGGCAAAGAGACAAGATATAAGAGGAGAGTGGCAGGATGGACAAAGACATACAGTATTGCAAGCAACGCAGCGCTCGGTATAGTCAACAGATTAGAAGATAGAGAATCCTTGAATTCTAAGAGCCAAGTCTGAAGCCATGGCGTCTGCCGGAGTCTGCCAAAGTAAAATGTAACGAAGAAGTCATTAGTCGCCTGGTGGACGAGAGAGGCAAGTGTCAAGGGCAGCAGGAACGACAGAATTCCCGGAGCGTGCGGCGACCCACCAACCAGTCGGAACGCAAGACTGGCCAGGCCCACGCTGATTCCCATTTGGGATCCGTTGAAGAAAGTTCGCCAAGGCACCCAGCCCCTCGACATCGCATGACCGATCGCATAGGCAGATCCTGCAACGAGAAGTGCTAACACGGGCTGTTGTACGCTCAGCAACACGTACATAAGAGTCGTCGTTGACGTTACGATACCGCCGCGAGGATGCGGGATTGGAAATGTCGACGTGACCGTAATCAAGATCATGAACATTAACAATTCAGGCCACGCCTGCCAGCGGATGCCTGGGGCGAACAGCCAGAGAAACGCAGCGGCGGTGAATACAACCGCCAGAACGAAGAACTGAAAGTCTCTAGGAAGCTTTTGAACGGCTTGCATGAAAAGGAAGAAACCGAACCGCAGCTACGTTCCTCTGTCACCCCAAAAACTGCGGAGGAGAACTCTGGCCAAAAGACGACTCATCTGGGAACTCACCTTGTGCGGTAATCGATTGCTGGGAACTCTCCTGGAAGCTATTCAATTGGGGGTGTCCTGTCAGAGCATTCGCTCCATTGCGGACAACCCCGTGCGCGGCGTTGGAATCGCCGACTCAAGTTTCGCTGTCGGTCCGGTTACTCTCTGGGATTCTAGTTGTTCAGACGTTCTCCTCTATTAGGTATTACGGCTCGCTAGCGCCTGGATTTCCCCTCGCTGTGGATTTGGCAAACTCGCCAACTGACTTCCAAAGGCTTCCCTTGAAATAGGCTGACAGGTACACGGACCCCGGCACGGCTAAAAGCAGTCCGACGGCGTAAAGTGGATGCCTCACCGCAACACCCAGCCAGCCAAGTCCCACGATCGCAAGAGTCGCGAGGTTGAGTCTCGCCTGTTGATTCCCATCGAACTCCGGATTTGCAGACATGACGAAAAACTTCCAAACCTTCGAAACAGGAGCGGGAGGTCCTACGCTCTCAATCCTCCTAAGCGCTGGGCTGAATACGACGACTGCCGCTGTCCCCAAGGTACCCAAAGCAGCCATCACCCATATCGACAGGCGGACCCCTATGACGTCCCCGAGTGTACCAAATGCCAAAGGCGACAGGACGCGAACTGTTCCCAGCGCGACTTGACGCGTCGCCAAGACACGTCCGATTACCCCTTGCTCGGTCCGCTCCATCAAGACCGTAGTCAAGCCGACATAGTTCAGTGTGTTAGCAAACCCAACGGCAAAAGCAGTAATCAAAAGGGTGTTAAATGACCTGCTTAGGCCCATCGCGGCAGATGAGGCAAATCCAAGGAAGAACCCACCGATGATTAATGCACTCTTACTGACACGATCTCCAAACCAGCCAACGAGAAGAGAGGCTACGAGGAATCCCACGCCCCAGACGCTATTGAAAGTCCCAAAGTCTACGTCAGTAATTCCAACAACCCCCTTAGCAAGCGGCGTCGCGAGAGCATTTAGACCACTCCCCACCAAGTAAGCAGGGAATATCAACACGAACAACTGTCGCTGCAATGGATCCTGCCTGATGTACTGGAAGCCTTCTGCAATGTCGTTGAGCATTGACTGCTTATCTGGCCGTTCAACACGGCTTTCCCTCATGGCAGAAACAGAAGTGCCCATCAGGCAGAGTGCGGAGAAGACGTAAGTGAACGCATCAAAGTACAGCAAGGGAGCATAACGATGCAAGAGTGGAACATCACGGTATTGAAACGCGATGAAGCCTGCGAGGGCGGGGCCCAGAATCTCCGTCCCGGTATCCATAGCCGTGAAGA
Source organism: Candidatus Segetimicrobium genomatis (assembly GCA_005882295.1). Lineage (GTDB taxonomy): Bacteria > Sysuimicrobiota > Sysuimicrobiia > Sysuimicrobiales > Kaftiobacteriaceae > Telluricultor. The sequence continues at coordinate 3,795 of VBAI01000311.1, forward strand.
ACGAGTTCGCAGGTAGGATGTCCCGTTTGTTGACGACCTTCGGAATTACAGCGAACATCGCCGGTCGAAAGAATGAACTCGCCACAGAAATTAGAGCAAGATCAGCATACGCGAGCCAAAGGTGGACTCCCATCAGAGGGGGAATGGCCGCCACCAGAACGGCCCGGACAACATCTGAGACGATAAGGATTTTCCGCCTATCCAGCCGATCGACAATTGCTCCTGCCCAGAGTCCTACAAGCAGCCCCCCTACGAACATCGCTGAGACCGCCAACGAGACCGCTGCGGCCGAGCGCGTTAAGGAGTAGACCCACAGAGAAACTGCAAACCAGTGGAATCGATTCCCCAGTTCCGAAACCAACTGGCCCCACCACAACAGTGCATAGTTGCGGTTGCGCATGAGGCCGAGGAAGCCGATGGGCCGTTCCTGTTGCCCAGTGACAGTAGCGATGGCTTGGGACACGCTTTTACCTCAAAAGTCCCCGGTGTTCTTTGCCTTCCCCTTGGGAAGTCCTTTTACGCTCGGGCAGATGCGGTCTGAACGTGGGCCGGTGGGGTACGAGAAAAGTGGGATCGGAGTTAG
>VBAI01000170.1 GCA_005882295.1 Candidatus Segetimicrobium genomatis
CATCAAACCCTTCGGCCGCGGCCGCGCGCGCCATGGTCCCCAGCACGTCGTCGGCCTCGTAGCCGTCGACCTCGAAGATGGGGATGCCAAGCGCCTCCAGGATTTCCTTCGTGGTCTGAATCTGGGGCCGCAGGTCATCGGGCATTCGCTGCCGGGTGGCCTTGTATTCTTTGAACTGCGTATGGCGGAAAGTGGGAGCGGCCTTGTCGAACGCGGCGGCGACGTGGCCGGGCTGCTCCTCGTCGAGGATCTTCAGCAGCATATTGGTGAACCCGTAGACGGCGTTGGTCGGCCGACCCTTACTGGTCGTGAAGTAGGGCAGCGCGAAAAAGGCCCGGTAGACCAGGCCGTTGGCGTCGATGAGGACGAGCTCGCGGGAACCGGGGGTCATAACGGCACTTGACTCATTGGAGTTCGCTGATCCGGTGTATTGCCCCTACAGTGGGCACGAGGGGAGGAGTGGCTTCACGGCGGAGGCGTTCCGGGACGCGCTCAGATGCGCTGAGCGCGTCCCGATGGTTTGGTGCCGGCGAGCCTGGCCTAGTCCCGCATAAGAACCTCAAGCCCGTCGGCGCACGCTCGGCTTACAGTCGCGTTGGCTTCTTTCTCCCCGGGCATTCTATCCCAGCCACCTTTCTCGATAACGGCAGCTCTCTCCCAGGAGCTTGTCTCCTTCAATGCTTTGAGTCTTGCTTGCTGGTTCGGCTGGCTCATGAATTGAGCGACACAGATCGCCGACCGCGTCGCCAGGACCGCCGCATCGCTCCTATTTTGAGCTGCACTGGTGGTTGTCCACCCGCCCCAGGCAAAGCCGATGATCGTTGCAATGACCGCTCCACCAAGAAGTGCCCAAGCTCCAAACTTAAGCTTCGCCACGGTCTCTGGTTGCACTGATCTCCCGCTCAGAAGCCGGAAGCCCCAGAGAAAAACTGCAGCTCCGACGAAGCCAACCAGGATCGAGCCGATGTTGAAACCGGCTCCGGCGTGGACGAAGTAGTTAAGGATCCCCCCGCCGACTAACGCGCCGATGACCCCGACGACGAGATCCCCCAGGATGCCGCGGGAACCCTCATGTATCACACGCTTCGCCAAATAGCCGACGATAATTCCGACGATGACCCAGACCCAGAAAAGGCCCATGTTCGACACCTCCCTTATCGCATGAAACATAACACGACCAGGGAGTGCCGTCTGTTCAAAATTGCTCACATGGGTCCAATACGGGAATTGTTGGAGACGCAGCGTGCTCTCTGGACGAGAAACTCCACGCCCACAGATCCGCGGATCTAGTCGTGCAGGACGATATTCAGGAGTGCACTGTGCACCCGCAGCTCACCGTTGTACTCAATGAGGCCCAACTGCCGGAACCTGTTCATAAAGAAGCTCACGCGTGCGCGCGTCGTGCCGATTATTTCCGCCAGACTCTGTTGGCTGATCTTGGGAACCACAATCTCCGCCTCTCGTTCCTTGCCAACATGCGCAAGCAGGAGGAGCGTCCGCGCCAGACGTTTTTCGCTCGAATTGAACAGTTGATCGACCAAGTCTTCTTCAATACGAATATTGCGCGAGAGCACATACGAAACGAACAGCTCTGAAAATGTGGGCTGGTTATGCAGCAACCGGATGATGGCTTTCTTCTCGAACCTCATCACGGCGCCATTGGTCGTCGCCGTCGCCGTCGCCATCCGAAGGTGCTGACCGGCCAGGCATCCCTCGCCAAAGAAGTCGTCTGGTCGTAACATCGCAATGACCGCCTCTTTCCCGTGTCTGGACAGCACCGTGAGCTTGACCTTGCCCTTGAGAATATAGAACACGGCATCGGCAGAATCACCTTGCGAGAAGAGCGTCTGCTTCTCCTGGGGCTCCAGAATAGTTCGTCCGTCTCCGGCTCTTTCGAGGAAGGCCTTGAGGTCGAACCGCAGGGGTTTCTTGCGTACCATACGACGGCCTCCCTCCAGGCTTCGCGCTACTAACCTGAGTCTAGTATAAACTATGTCACCTGAGTGACCCCAACGCGAAACGTTACCCCCTCCCCGTGTGGGTTCGCGGAGTTTCATCTGACTTCACGATGATGGGTCCTACGACTCGCCAGTGAATTTGGCCAAAGGCCATGAGCGAGCTGGCTCGACGAGGCTCGCCACCCTCCTTCTAGGACGCGATATAGCCACCGTGAGCCTGGTCGAACGGCCGCGGAGCGGGCGAGTCGCCCATCGATTCGCTACGCTCCCTCAGGGCGCCCTGAGCGAAGTCGAAGGGCGAATGGTGCCGGGGGTGGGAGTCGAACCCCCACGGGTCGCTCGGCCAGAGCCTCGCTCGTCAGGGGGGCCAGCCCCCCTGATCGCTCGCGCGATTGTCCTGGCTCGACGAGGTCGTAAACTCTGTGCGCTCGCTGCCCCCCCCACGACCGGGGGAGTACCTCCCCCGATCCCCTCCCCGTGTGGGTTCGCGGAGCTCTATCACGCCAGCCCTCAACCACGCGCTCCGCGCTAAACCTCTCCGGGTTCAGGGCGAGCTTGGGTTCAGGGCATGCACCACGCGGACACGATTTCCATGAGAAGGGAACACGGCGCCGCCATGCACCCAAGCGAAGCGCGTGGTGCATGGTGCCGGGGGTGGGAGTCGAACCCACACGGGCCTTGCAGCCCAATGGATTTTGAGTCCATTGCGTCTGCCAGTTCCGCCACCCCGGCAAATGCGTTCCTATTATAAGCGCCCAGAATGAGCCGGCAAAGTCGCGCCAGGCCGGGTAGCGGACTTCTCGAAGAGATTCAGATACTGGGCCAGGAGCGGCCCGAGGACCCTTGGCCTGGCCAGCATCGTGGCAACGCTGGCCACAGCGCGACGTGGCAGCGCGAGCACCGCCAGGTTGGCCCACGTCAATGCATGAAACTTTCGTCGAGACTTCGCCACGAATGCCTGATACGTCGCCTCCGCCTGGTCGCGGGTGCGCTCGCCATCCAACACCTGCCGTAGCAGATCCCCGCACTCGAACCCGGCCAGAACTGCAGTTCTGATCCCCTCCCCCGTCAGCGGCAGGCAGTGCCCGGAGGCGTCGCCGGCGATGAACACCCCATCCACGACAGGCGGGCGCAATCCGGATGCCAGAAATCCACCGTGCACGGCGGCAGGCCGCTGCCCGAAGCGGCTCATGAACTGCTCCAGCGCCGGTCCCAGCTTGCTCCGACCCAGGTAGCTGAGCACGCCGAACCGGACCCCTTCCCCGGCTGGAAACGCCCAGGCATAGCCATCGCGCACCTCAGGCAGAAAGTAGAAGTGAAGCCCGGGCTCATGCGGGCACACCACTTCAGACTCAATGCCAAATGCCATCCAGCGCCGATTCACGTATGCCGAGCCGGGCGCTGCGGCGAGCGCGGCTCGCCACCCGGTGGCATCAGCGAGAAGCGTTCCCGAGAATGCCGCTCCCAGCGACGTGTGCACCGTCGATCCCGACCGCCCTGCGACTGTTGCCTGGAGGAACTCGACCCGGGCGCGCGCCCACGCGAGTTCACAGAACCGCTGGTAGTCGAACGTGCAGAACGGTTCCGGCAGCGGCCACACGGCTTCACCCGCAGGCGTATGCAGGATCAGCCGATCGTGAACCTGCAAGATGGATCCTTCCGCACCCATGGCGTTGACGATCGAGACTGGTGCCCCACACGCCGACGTGACCCCGCGCCCCACCGGTGCGCGGTCCAGCAGGACGACGCGCCTGCCCACAAGGCGCTGGGCCACGGCCAAACCGGCAAAACTAGCGCCAGCGATGATGACATCGAACTGCCGGGAACGCGGAAGCACGGAAACGCGGAAACGCGACACTCCTACATCGCCGGAGGAAATGCTAGCCGCGTTTCCTCGTTTCCCTGTTTCCCCGTTTCCGTTAGTCAAGCGCGCCAGACGCTGCCGGCGCCCAGCAGACCTTCGATCTCCGCCTCGAGCTCGGCGGTGGCGGCGACACGCAGGTCGCGCGCGCTCATTACCACTTCGCGACCGGACGCGAGGAGATGGAGGAACACAGGCAGGTCACCGCGGCGCTGGGCTAGCAATGCCTTTAACCGGTGCAGCCCTGCCTCGCCTAGCCGCGCCGTATCGACCCGAACGTGCAGCGCTGTCGGTGCCTGACGGACCTCGGACCTCGGGTCTCGGGCCTCGACGAGGTCGGGCCTGGAGTCAGTCTCCGCAGGCTCCGTCTTTTCACCGTTCAAGGCGCCCGGAGGGTGGAGCAGAGGGAGCGGCTCGACCTCGTCCGCTTCCTCCAGCGTCATCACCCGATCGGCCAGGATCTTCGCTTGCTGCTCCATCACGTCGACCTTTCCGCGCACGACCAGGACAGCATCTCGCTTCAGCAAGAAATGCACCTGCTCGTACGCGCGTGGAAAGATGATGACCTCGCAGCTGCCGGTGAGATCCTCCAGTGTCACAAAGGCCATCGCCGACCCGCCCTTGGTCGTCGTGCGTTTAACCGCAGTGATCAGACCGCCCACGGTGACGGGTGTCTTATCCGGCAATTCCAGCAACTGGTTGAGCGCCACGTTGATCCGCGCCGCCAGCGTGGCGTGGACGTGTCGCAGCGGATGGTCGGAGATGTACAAGCCCAGCATCTCCTTTTCCATCGCCAGCAGTTCCTCCCGCGAGAATTCCTCCACCGGGCCCGCGGGAGCGGCGGCCTCAGCGGGCGCAGTCTCCCCGCTCAGATCAAACAATCCGGTCTGCCCGGACGCCCGCGCCCGCTGCACACGCTGGGCGGCCTCCATAGCCTCATCCAGCAGTTGCAGCAACTGGGCGCGCGGCATCCCCAGGGAGTCCAGCGCGCCCGCCTTGATCAAACTCTCCAGCACGCGCCGGTTCACCGCGCGGGGGTCCACCCGTTCGACCACATCGGTCAGCGAGGTGAACGCGCCGGTCTCCTGGCGGGCCTGCAGGATCGCCTCCACGGATCCCAGGCCGACATTCTTCACCGCCGCCAGGCCGAACCGGATGGCGTCGCCGGCGACCGTGAAGTCTTCGAACGATTCGTTCACATCGGGGGGGAGCACGCGGATGCCCATGCGCACGGACTCGGCGACGGCGGCGGCAACTTTGTCGGTGTCCCCTGCGTCACTGCTGAGCACCGCGGCCATGTACTCCGCCGGGTAGTTGGCCTTCAGGTACGCGGTGTAGTAGGCGATCAACCCGTAGCAGGCCGCGTGGGCGCGGTTGAAGCCATAGCGGGCGAACGGTTCGAACTGCTCGAAGATCTGCTCGGCGACGTGCCCCGCCACCCCCTGCTCCACACACCCGGCGATGAACTTCGCGCGTTGCTGCTGCAGTTTGTCTCTGATCTTCTTGCCGATGGCGTATCGCAGCACGTCCGCCTCGGCGGGCGAGAACCCGGCCACCGCCTGCGCCGCTGCCATCACATCTTCCTGATAGACCATCACGCCGTAGGTCTCGCGCAGCACCGGCTCTAACGCCGGGTGCGGGTAGGCGATCGGCTCCTGGCCGTGCTTGCGGCGGATATAGGTAGGAATGTTGGCCATGGGGCCGGGCCGGAACAGCGCCACCATGGCCATGATGTCCTGGATGTTGCTGGGCCGGAGGTCTTTGAGATATCGGGTCATGCCCGCGCCCTCCAGCTGGAAGATGCCGACCGTCTCCCCCGCGGCGAGCAGGTCGTACGTCTTGCTGTCGTCCAGAGGGATACGCTTCAGATCGACGCGGTGTCCCCGGGTGCGTTCGATGATCTTCATCGCGGTGTCGAGAATGGTGAGGTTCGCCAGACCGAGGAAGTCCATCTTCAGCAGACCAATCTTCTCGACCGCGATCATGTCGTACTGGGTCATCACCAGATCGCCCTTGGTCGCTTTCTGCAGCGGCACGTGCTCGATCAACGGGTCGCGCGAGATGATCACGCCGGCCGCATGCGTGCTGGCGTGCCGGGCCACTCCCTCCAGCTTGTGCGCGAGATCCAGCACCCGGTGAATCTGTGCGGACTCCTCCGAGAGGTGCTGCAACTCCGGCTCGCTGCGGACGGCGTCGTCCAGCGTGGCGTTGAACGGGATGAGTTTGGCAATCCGGTCGACGTCGCCATAGGGCAGCCCCATCACCCGGCCGACATCCCGCACAGCCTGGCGGGCGCCCATCGTCCCGAAGGTGATGATCTGGGCCACGTGATCCGCGCCGTACTTGTCCATCACGTAGCGGATGACTTCATCACGCCGGCTATCCATGAAGTCGACATCGATGTCCGGCATCGTGTACCGCTGAGGGTTCAGGAACCGCTCAAACGGCAGCCGGTACTGCAGGGGATCCACGTCGGTGACCCCCAGGGCGTACAGCACCAGGCTGCCGGCGGCGGATCCGCGGACGGTGGTGAGAATGCCGCTGCGCTTGGCGAACGCCACGAAATCCTGCACGATTAGGAAGTACGGCGCGTAGCCCATGTGCTCGATGACGGACAACTCGTAGTCCAGCCGCTGGCGGGCCACCTCCGGCACCCGGCCAAAAATGGCCTCCAGCCCTTGCCGGCACAGCTGGCGCAGGTACGACTCTGGCGTCTGGTCGGCGGGAACGGGGAAGTGCGGGAGCTTGACGGCGTCCAGCTCCAGGTCGAGGGCCGCGCGTTCGGCGATTTCCGTCGTCGCCGAGAGCGCGCCCGGCAGTTCCTGAAACGCCTGCGCCATCTCCTCTGCCGATTTGAGATAGAACTCCGGCGTCTGGCCCATGCGGGGTTTGTCAGTGGCGTCGAGGTTCACGTTCATCTGGATGCACATCAGGGTGTCCTGCGCGTCGGCGTCACCACGCTGCACATAGTGCACGTCGTTGGTGGCGATCACGGGCAGGTCCAGACTGCGAGACAGTTCGGTCATGCCCGTGATGTTCTGCTGCTGTTCGGGCAGCCCGTGAGATTGGACCTCGAGGTAGAAGTTTCCAGGACCGAGGATCTCCCTGTACTGACCGGCAGCCTCCTTGGCCGCGGCCAGATCGCCGCGCAGGATGCCCTGGGTGACCTCGCCCTTCAGGCAGCCCGACAGGGCGACGAGCCCGCTGCGGTGGCGCGCCAGCGCGTCCTTGTCGATGCGCGGCTTGTAGTAGAACCCGTCCAGGTGCGCGAGGGTGGTGAGCTTGATGAGGTTGCGGTAGCCCTGAAGATTCGTTGCCAGCAGGACGAGATGAAAGGCGTTGGCGTCGAGTTTTGGATCGCGGTCTAAAAGCGTCCGGGGGGCCACGTAGGCCTCCACGCCGATGATCGGGTTGAGCCCGGCTTCTTTCGCCCGCAGGTAGAACTCGATCACGCCGTACATCGTCCCGTGGTCGGTGATGGCCACGGCCGGCATCTTCAGCTGCTTGGCCCGGGTGATGAGGGCAGGGATTCGGCTATGACCGTCGAGGAGGCTGTACTCGGTGTGCAGGTGGAGGTGGACGAATTGACCCATGCGCAGAAGACCCTTAGATAGAGTCCGCAGTCATTGTAGCAGGCTCCGGGAAACGCGGAAACGGGGAAACGTGGAAACGCGACCATCAGGGACCTCGGTTGTCGCCGCGCTTCCGCGTTGCCGCGCTTCCGCGATTCCGTTATTTCGTGGCTTCCGCCGTCACCTCCATGACGCATTCCTCGAGGACGTCCAGCGCCTGATCCAGCTGCGCGTCGGCGATGACCAGCGGCGTCAGGATGCGGACCACGTTGCTGTAGACACCTGCCCGCAGCAGCAGCACGCCCCGAGTCATGGCGCGGCGGATGACCTCCGCAGTTTCGCGCGCGGCGGGTTCCTTCGTGGCACGATCGCGGACCAGTTCCATGGCGACCATCGCCCCCAGCCCCCGCACGTCTCCGATCAGGGGCGATCGGGCCTGCAGGCGTTGGAACCGCTTGAGGATGCGCTCGCCCAGCGCCGCGGCCCGCGCGACCAGTCGTTCTTCCTCCATGATCTCCAGGACGGCGAGCGCCGCCGCGCAGGCCACCGGGTTCCCCACGTACGTGCCACCCAGCGAACTTTCCGGCAGCAGGTCGATGACGTCGCGCGCCCCGACCACCGCGGACACGGGCAACCCCACGGCGATGGATTTCGCCACCGTCATCAGATCGGGTTCGATGCCGAAGTGCTCGATGGCAAACATGCGGCCCGTCCGGCCAATTCCCGTCTGAATCTCGTCCACGATCAGCAGGATCCCGTACCGGTCGGCCAGCGCTCGCAGCTCCTTGAAGAAGTCCATGGGAGGGACGACGAACCCCCCTTCGCCCAGCACTGGCTCGACCACGATCGCCGCCACCCGATCCGCCTGCACATGCGTGGTAAACAGGTCGTCGAACTGACGCATCACCAGCCGCGTGGGATCGGGGTCGCCGCTGCGGTACGGATCTGGGAAGGGGATCCGGTACACTTCGGGCATGAACGGTCCGAAGTTCTTCTTGTACGGCTCGACTTTGCTCGTCAGCGACAGGCTCATATACGTCCGCCCGTGGAACGCCCCTTGAAACGCAACCAGCCCGGCACGGCCGGTCGCCGCCCGCGCGATCTTCACGGCGTTCTCCACCGCCTCCGTCCCGGAGTTGAACAAGATCGCCTTCTTGGGGCGCGGACCCGGAGCGAGGCGGCACAGTCGCTGGCACAGCCGGATGTATGCTTCATACGGCGCCACGCTGAAGTCGGTGTGCGTAAACCGGCGGGCCTGATCAATGATCGCGGCCACCACCTTGGGATGCGAATGGCCCACATTCAAGCAACCGACGCCGCCGGACAGGTCGAGGAAGGTATTGCCGTCCACGTCGGTGAGCAACGCGCCTTCGGCCCGCTGCACGACGGCAGGAAGGTGGATGCCGATCGCGTTGGCGACATACGCCGACTTCTCCGCCAGCAATGCCTTGGACTTCGGGCCGGGAATCACGTGGGTGATGGTAGGTGCTTTGGACAAGGGAGGTCCTCCTCGCCAGAAATGCCGTCTACCTAGTCTACCTGGTCTACTTGGTCTTCCTAGTCTACTTGCCCTACTTACTTGCCATGTCGTCCTGCAGACCAGGTAGACTAAGTAGACTAGGTAGACCAAGTAGACGCCGTTTGGTTATTGGCGTTCGAGCGTGGCGACGCAGTGGATGCGGCTCGTCTGCGGCAGGAGGTCGACAGGCTGCACCTCGATGAGCCGGAATCCTGCCGCCCGCGCCGCCAGAAGATCCTGCGCCAACAGCGTCAGCGAGTGCCCCGCGCACACCGCGCGGCGCGCGCCAGACACCACAGCTTCCTGGAACACCTCGGCTGCGGTCGGACGGCCCCGGGGGCTGACCACGACGGCGTCGATATGCTCCCCGCGGGCTCGCAGCCTGGCCAGCACCCCCGCCGGGGCGCGCGTGTAGAAAATGCAATTCGTGATTCCGTTCAGCCGCGCGTTCTCCCACGCCCGGTGCATGGCCTCGCGGTCTGGGGCGATGCCGATCGCCTTGGACACCCTGGATGCCAGTGCCAGAGGCACCAGCCCGTCCTCGCACGCGGCATCGGCCACAGTCTGTGTTCCGTCCGCACCGATCCCGCGGGTAATGGCGTCCAGCCATAACGGCAGCGCGCGGGGGTTCGGCGGAATCGCCGGGGTGGCATAGAGCCGGAGGTGCAGCCCCGCGATGTCATCCTCGATGTACGCACGGCCCCAGAGCAGCCGGACCGATCCCAGCAACTCCGGCGTGTGGGCCGGTTGAACCGACAGCAGGAGCGACGTCAGGTTCAAGACTCGGTCGCGCACCCCCCGCACCAGGGCCATGCGGTCGGGGACCTCACGGCTGGTGCAGAGCACCAGCATGGCCTCGCCACTGTACATCCCCACCTGCCCGATCACGCCGCGCACCAAGCCTCGACCGGTGACGCGATCGTAGATCGGCCAGCCCAGCTCAACGATCACATCGCGGGCGGCGCGCAGCAGTCGCACGTTGTCCCCGTGCTGGATGGGGCACTCTTGCACGTTGATGACCCGCAGGTCATCTCCCAGGGTGTAGTACCCGACGACGACTTTGTCCTGCCGGAGGGCGAATGCCGCCTGGACACGGTTTCGGTACTCCCACGGCGCCGCGCCCACCGCGTCCCGCACCGTGAGGGTGGCATCGCGCAGCGCATCCTCCAGGTGCGCCCGCACCAGCCGCGTCTTGTGCTCCAACTGCGCCGCATACGAGAGGTGCTGCCACTGGCAGCCTCCACACACGCCGAAGTGCCGGCACGGGGGGGGCGCGGCGTGAGCGGACTTCCGCACCAGTGAGACGATCTTGCCCTCGGGGCGCCGGCCGCCGCGAGTAATTTCGACGATGGCCTCTTCCCCCGGCAGTGCGAACGGCACGGCGATGCGCTGGGATCCCGCCGTCGCCACGCCCGCGCCGTCGAGATTGAGGCTGCGAAACGACAGCGTGAGCTTCTGCCCGGGCCGCAACGACACAAGAGAGCGGGACTGGGGACTGGGGACTGGGGACTGCCCACGCCGACGGTTGTCTTTAGTCCCTAGTCCCGAGTCCCTAGTCCCGCCCTTCCGGACCCCACGCGACTGTTTCATGAACGGAGCTTCTCCCGTAGCAGTCTATTCACCAGCTCGGGGTTGGCCCGTCCCCGGCTCTTCTTCATCACCTGGCCGACCAGGAAGGTCAACGCCTGTGTCTTCCCCGCCCGGACTTCTGACACCGGTTCGGGATGCTCGGTCAGGACCTCGTCGACGAGGCGCCCCAGTGACACTTCGTCACTGATCTGCGCGACTCCGCGCTCGCCAACGATCAACTCGGGCCGCCGGCCCTGGGCGAGCATCTCGCCAAGGATCTCCTTCGCCGTACGGCCGCTAATCGCCCCACGCTCGATCAGCTGAAGGAGTTCCGCCAGGTGGACGGGAGTCACAGGGAGTTCGTCGATCTCCTTCCCTGCGGCATTGAGATAGGCTGTCATATCCCCCACCAACCAGTTGCACACGGCCTTCGGATGGGGAAAGAGCCGGACGGTCTCCTCGAAGAACCTGGCTAACGCCTCCGACGAGGTCAGCAGGTCGGCATCGTACTCGGACAGTCCGTACGCCTCCACGTACCGGCGGCGCTTTGCCTCGGGTAGTTCGGGCAGCGAGGCGCGGATCTGCGCCACCCACTGCGGGGCCACGTCGATCGGGACCAGGTCGGGTTCCGGGAAATACCGATAATCCTGCGCCTCCTCTTTCGTCCGCGACGAGAAGGTGATGCCCCGGTGCTCGTCCCAATGCCGGGTCTCCTGCCGGACCGGCTGCCCGCGATCCAGCACCGCGCGCTGGCGCTCGACTTCGTAGGCCAGCGCCCGTTCGACCGAACGGAGCGAGTTCATGTTCTTGACCTCGGTGCGGATGCCGAGCTCCGCGCCGGGCCGGCGCAGGGAGACATTGGCGTCGCAGCGCAGGCTCCCCTCTTCCATCCGGCCGGTGCTGACCTCGATCGCCTGCAGGACTGCGCGAAGGCGCGCAAGGAAGATGCGGGCCTCCTGTGGCGACCGCAGGTCGGGTTCGGTGACGATCTCCATCAGCGGCACGCCGCTGCGATTGAAATCGACGAGACTATAACGAACCTGTCCGCGCTCCTCCGCGTGGACGAGCCGGCCGGTATCTTCTTCCAGGTGTACCCGGCGGATCCCGATGCGCCGGCCTGGGATCGCCAGGCTGCCGTCGGTGGCCAGCGGCGGGTGAACTTTATACCGGTACTGGGTGATCTGATAGTTCTTAGGAAGATCCGGGTAGTAATAGTTCTTCCGGTGGAATTGACTGGTGGGGTGCAC
>VBAI01000171.1 GCA_005882295.1 Candidatus Segetimicrobium genomatis
GTTCGGCGATGTCATCAGCGCCGACGAAGTGGCGGCCTGGGCGCACACCATCTCTTACGAAATCCTGTGCGGTGTGGGCTTGCGCGTGCCGCGCATTTACGTCAGAAACGGTACTGCGTCTACTTAGTCTACTTGGTCTTCTTGGTCTACGTGGTCTCAAAACGGTTCGCAGTCTTGGCAGGCAGACTAAGAAGACTAAGTAGACTAAGGAGACTAAGTAGACGTCATTTGGGGTGTGGGATGCGGGTTGCGTTTCAAGGCGAGCGAGGCGCGTACAGCGAAGAGGCGGTGATCCAACTCTTCGGGGAGGTAGACGTGCTTCCTCATCCATCCCTGCGCAACGTCTTTGAGACCGTCACGGCCGGGCGCGCCGACCGCGCGGTGGTTCCCGCAGAGAACTCGCAGGCCGGTTCGATCAACGAGACGTACGATTTGTTGCTCGCCCACTCCCTGTTCATCACGGGTGAGCTCGACTTGCGGATCCGCCATTGCCTGCTGGCGCTGCCCGGCCAGGCCCTGGACGCCATCCACCGGGCGTTTTCGCACCCGCAGGCGCTGGCCCAATGCGACGCGTTCCTCCGCCAGCACGGCTTGGAGCCTGTCCCGGCCTACGATACCGCCGGCAGCGCGAAGATGGTGGCCGACCAGCGACTGCGCGGGGCGGCGGCCATCGCCGGTCGGGGCGCGGCGCGCATCTACGGCCTGAGCGTGCTCGCTGAGGGCATCGAGACGAACCCGGCCAACTATACGAAGTTTCTCAGTCTGGCCCCCGATCCCGCCCCCCCGATCGCCGGGGCGAAAACGTCGGTCGTGTTCACCACGCAGAATGTGCCCGGAGCCCTCTACCAGGCGCTGGGCGCATTTGCGACCCGCTCGATCAATCTCACGAAACTGGAATCACGGCCGCGCCGTCAGGTGCCGTGGGAGTATGTGTTCTACGCCGACTTCGAGGGCCACCAGAATGATCCGCCGATCCAGGCAGCGCTCCACGACCTCTCGCGGATCACGACCTTCCTGCGCATCCTCGGCTCGTATCCAAAGTCTCCGACCCCACTGCCATGACCTGTGGGTCCGGCACGGCCTCGGTCCGCCTGTGTGGAGACCGCGGGCTGGTTGTTGAGCTTGCCGATGAACTCTCGACAGAGATCAATGGCTGCGTCCGCGCACTAGGTGCCCGGCTGCGCGACGCGCCCGGCGTGCTCGAGGTCGTGCCCACGCTGCGGTCGCTCCTGCTGGTCATCGATCCGTTGACCGCCGACCGTGATCGACTGGCCGGCATGGCCCTGCAGCTCCTCTCGGACCTTCGTCCCGATCACGATAGTGCGGGCCGCTTGATCGAGCTTCCCGTCGTCTATGGGGGAGACGCCGGTCCGGATCTCGACGACGTTGCCCAGCGGAGCGGGTTGACCAGGCGCGAAGCGATCGAGCTCCATAGCCGCCAGGACTACCGGGTGTTGATGCTGGGATTTGCGCCTGGCTTTCCCTATCTGGGAGTCATGGCCGATCTACTGCGCAGCCCGCGCCTGTCCACGCCACGCACCCGGGTCCCCGCGGGTTCGGTGGGAGTCGCCGACGCGCTCACTGGGGTCTATCCGTTGCCGACTCCCGGTGGGTGGAGACTCATTGGCCGCACGCCGCAGATCCTCTATGATCCACGCAACCCCGATCCCATCCTGTTTCGGCCCGGGGATCGTGTCCGGTTCCTCCCGGTTGTGTCGGCTTCGTTTCCTGATGTTCCGCTCGGCTCTCCGGCTCCGCTGCACCCTCCGAAGCGCCCGGTGTTTGAAGTGCGCGATCCAGGCCTCTTCACCACCGTGCAGGATTTGGGCCGAACAGGACACCGGAACCTGGGATTGCCGCCGGCCGGCGCAATGGATCCTTCCTCGCTTCAGTTCGCTAATCTCCTGGTGGGCAACCGCCCCCAGGCCGCCGCGTTAGAGTGCACAGCCCCGGGTCCCGCTCTGCGTGCTCTAGACGAGGTGACGGTCGCCGTGACCGGTGCCGACCTCTCAGCGTCTCTTGAGGGGCGCGAGGTGCCGTTGTGGGCTCCCATTGAGATGCAGGCCGGCCAGACGCTGAGCTTTGGTGCGCCGCGCCGGGGGATGTGGGCCTACGTTGGGGTGGCGGGCGGGATCGATATCGCGGCCGTGCTCGGAAGCGCCGCGACCTACGTGCCAGGCGCATTGGGCGGGCTGGGCGGCAGAAGGCTGCGGGCAGGAGACGCAGTGGGGCGGGGAGAAGGACCGAGGCGCTCCGCCGTGCCGCACTCGATGGCGCTGCCCATTCCCGCCGGCGACGTCGCCGTTCGCGTCCTTCCGGGGCCGCAGGATGGCTGGTTTGACGAGGCATCGCGCCAGCGATTCTGGCAGGCAGCGTTTTCGATCAGCGTGCACAGCGATCGGGCGGGTGTCCGCTTGACCGGGCCGGCAGTACCGGCCCGGCGGGTAGAGATGCTGTCCGACGGGCTGCTGCCCGGCGCGATCCAGGTGCCGGAGGGCGGGCAGCCGATCGTGATCATGGGCGATGGCCCCACGACGGGCGGATATCCGAAACCCGGTGTCGTGGTCTCAGCTGATCTGCGGCTCGTCGCACAGGCCAGGCCCGGCACCCGAGTGCGATTCGTCCCGACGACCATTCGGGAAGCGGTCGACGCGCTGCGCGCGTGGGAGGAGACGCTGCGCAGAATGACGAGTGATTAGTGATTCGTGATTAGTGATTCGAAATTGCACAGAGTAGGGTTTGGCGAATCACGAATCACTAATCACGTAATTGGGGGTAAGAGTGCAACTCGGCAATCTTCCTCGCATCAAGCTCGCGCATCTCCCCACGCCGTTGGAGGAAGCGCCGCGCCTCAGCGACTACCTGCACGGGCCGCGCATCTGGATGAAGCGCGACGATCTGACGGGGTTGGCGCTGGGCGGCAACAAGGCCCGCAAGCTGGAGTTCCTGCTGGGGCAGGCCCGCCAGCTGGGCTGCGATGTGGTGATCACCGTGGGCGCGGTCCAGTCCAACCACGCCCGCATGACCGCCGCGGCCGCGCGGCGGCTGGGGTTCGAGCCGATCGTGGTGCTCAACGGCGAGCCTCCCGAGCTTGCGCAGGGGAACCTCCTGCTGGACCGCATCTTCGGCGCGGAGGTGCGGATCATCCAGACCGATGATGACTACGTCCTCATGGGCGTCGTCGAGGATCTGGCGCGGCAGTTGCGGCGGGATGGACGCAAGCCCTATGTGATCCCGCGCGGCGGGAGCAACGCGACCGGCGCCGCCGGCTACCTGGCGGCGTGGCTGGAGTTGCTCTCTCAGGTCAACGCGAGCGGCGTGCATGTGGACGCGATCGTCCATGCCAGCACCTCAGGAGGGACGCAATCCGGCCTGTACACGGGAACGAAACTCACCGACAGCGGCGTTCAGGTGATTGGCATCAGCGCCGGCCCCCGCCGGGACGTGGTGACCACCCGCGTACTGGGCATTGTCTCCGAGCTGGTCGAGCTCGTGGATCTGCGGTGGCGGCCGCATCCGGACGATCTCATTGTCTACGATGACTATGTGGGGGAACGATATGGAGTACCGACGCCTGAATGCTTGGATGCGATCCGCATCGTGGCGCGGACCGAGGGTGTATTGCTGGACCCCGTGTATACGGGAAAGGCAATGGCAGGCCTGATGGGGTTGATTGCGCAGGAGCGGTTCACCTCCGGGCAGAACGTCGTGTTCTGGCACACGGGCGGACAGCCGGCTGTGTTCGCCCATGCCGGCGCCTTTCAGGAAGGATAGCGAGGATGCGTGCGGCGCTGAGGAGTGCAGGTGTCGCGCTGATCGCCGGCCTCGTGCTCGCGCTGCTCGGCGGCGTGGCCGCGGGCCAGGACGATCCCCTGCTGTTGCAGGCATTCAGCGGTTTCTTGAAGACGAGGAATATTCAATTCGATCTGGTGCCGGATCTCTACGACGGCGGCTACGCGCGGATCAGTCTGCACGCCAAGGATGCCGATCTGGGCGGTATGCTGGTGGACGAAGTATGGTTCAAGCTGGTGGGCGTCAGCCTCGATGTTGCCGCCCTGCAGCAGGGCCGGCTCCGGGTTCTCGATTACCGGGACACCGCGTTTCACGGCCGTGTCAGCATCAAGCGGCTGCAGGAGTACTTCCTGGCGGCCAACGCCTTCAAGGACATCCGGCTGTGGTCGGACGGCGCGTCCCTGTTTGGAGAGGGGACCGTCCCGTTCAACGGCATGGCCATCAGGGTCTGGTTGAAAGGCCATTTCTCGGTCCGAGGTACCAAAGAGATTTTCTTGCACGTCGAGAACATGCGCATCAACGGCTTCCCGCTCTTCTCGCCGATCATCCGCATCATGGAATCGCAGGTAAACCCCGTGATGAGCCAGAAGAACTGGCCCGTCACCTTTAAGATCCGGTCGCTGCAGATGACCACGGATGGGTTTTTCCTCTCGTCCCAGCCCGACGCGCTTGCCCCGTGCAGCATCTGCGTATGGCTCGACGGCACGACCAGCAAGCCATGACCCCCTCCCGTCCCCGCATCGGCATTACCGTGACCACCGGCGGCTCGACCACGCCGAAAGGCCGCTGGTACGCCGACGCGGTTTCTGCGGCCGGCGGGGAGCCGGTGTGGTTGGAGCCCGCAGAGGTGCTCCGCGCCCAGGATCCCGCCGAACTGCTCGCCCGGATTGATGGGCTGCTGCTCAGCGGGGGCGACGATCTCGATCCCCGGCACTACGGCGAGCGCGTGCTGCCCGATGCCGGTGTGCGGATCGATGCGCCGCGTGATGCGGCGGAGCTGCCGATCACCCGCGCGGCGCTCGCGGAGGAGATGCCCATCCTGGGGATTTGCCGCGGCATCCAGACACTCAACGTCGCCGCCGGCGGCTCGCTGCATCAAGATCTCATGCTGCTGGGGCTGGCCCGGGAGACGCACGTGCAGGACGCCCGCAAACCAGCATGGGAACCCGCGCATCCGGTGGCGATCGAGCGCGACAGCCAGGTCGCCTTCCACCTGGGCGGGGCAGCGGTGGAGGTGAACAGTTTTCACCATCAGGCGTTGAAGGATGTCGCGCCTGGGTTTGTGGTGACCGCGCGGGCCCCCGACGGCGTCATCGAAAGCATTGAAGACCCCGCTCGACCCTTCGTGATCGGGGTGCAGTGGCACCCCGAGCGCATGGTCGACCATCACCCCGGCCAGCGGAAGCTCTTCGCCGCCCTGGTTGAAGCCGCACAGAAACGACGGTGATTTGTGATTAGTGATTCGTGATTCGCAATGCAAGTTGTAGTTCTGCCGAATCACTAATCACGAATCACTAGTCACGTAGTTCAATTCTTCCCCCGACCCACCGTGCTAGAATGATGCTGCACAGTGAGGGGGAAATGGATGCGCCGACTCGCCGACGTCCTGGAGGCGGTGTCCGGGACGACGAGCAAGCTCCAGAAGATTGACCTGCTGGCCGCCTACCTGCAGTCGCTGAACGATGAGGAGTTGCGCATCGCCTGCACGTACCTGACCGGCGCGCCGTTTCCCGCCGGCGACGGGCGGGCGCTCAACGTCGGGTGGTCGGCCATCGCCGACGCGGTGCTGGATGTCTCTGGCGCGTCTGGGGAGGATCTGGACCGCAGCTACCTGGCCCACGGCGATCTGGGGTCGGTGGCCGCAGAGTTGCTGACACGCAAGGTGCGATCTCCGCTCTTTCCCACCCCGCTGACGCTGACCACGGTGAACGAGGTCTTCTCCCGACTGGCTGCCTCGTCGGGAAAAGGATCGCGTCAGGTCAAGCTGGAGGCCATGCGGTCGGTGTTTGAAAACGCCGATCCGCTTGAGGCGAAGTATCTCGTCCGCATCATCACCTCCGACATGCGGGTCGGGCTGAAGGAAGGGCTGCTGGAGGAAGCTGTGGCGAAGGCCTTTGGCCGGTCACTCGATGACGTGCGCCGCGCGAACATGCTGATCAGCGATATCGGCACCGTGGCTGTCCTGGCGCGGCATGATCGTCTGGCCGAAGCCCGGCTGCAGCTATTCCGCCCGTTCCGGTTCATGCTGGCCGATACGATTTTCACGCCCGCGGAGGCGTTTGAGCCCGTGCGGGGTGATGGCGACGGCAGCGGCCCGCCAGCATCACTGCTGGTGGAGGACAAGTACGATGGCGTGCGCGCCCAGGCGCATTACGACGGCACGCGCCTGGCCATCTTCAGCCGCACGCTTGACGAGATCACCCCATCATTTCCGGAGCTGCACGGCGAGCTGCGCGCCCTGGCCGGACGCTACATCATCGATGGAGAGATCGTGGCCTGGCGGGACGGGCGGGCCATTCCCTTTACGCAGCTGCAGCAGCGGTTGCGTCGAAAAGATCCCAGCGAGCTGATCGCTGACATCCCCGTCGTGCTATTCGCCTTCGACCTGCTGCACGTGGACGGGGAGGACCTGCTCGATGCTCCGCTTGTTGATCGCCAGCGCAGATTGCGCGCCCTGCGGCTGGGGGGCGCGGTGCAGCAGGCGAACTCCACAGTGGCCACCGGCCCGCAGGATCTGGAGGTCCGCTTCCGCCAGGCCCGCGCCCGCGGGAACGAAGGGCTGGTGGTGAAACGCCCCGAGAGCCGTTATCAACCCGGCAAGCGCGGGCGGCAGTGGATGAAGTTGAAGGAAGAACTGGCCACGCTGGATGTCGTGGTGGTGGCCGCAGAGCAAGGACACGGCAAGCGGGCCGGGGTGCTCAGCGATGTCACCTTCGCCGTGCGCAATGGCGAGACGCTGGCGCCCATCGGCAAAGCCTACAGCGGGCTGACCGATGCGGAGATCGCCTCGCTGACCGAGTGGTTTCGCGCGCACACGGTCACAGACCGCGGCCGGGTGAAACTGGTGGAGCCGAAGATCGTGCTCGAGGTCGCCTTCGATGCCGTCACCCGCAGCCCGCGGCATCCCAGCGGGTATGCGCTGCGGTTTCCGCGCATCAAGCGCATCCGGGACGACAAGACTCCCGACGAGATCAACACGCTCGAGGATGTCACGCGCATCTACGAATACCAGGGGAGCAGCCGGGGTGGCACCTCTCCCAAACTGGCCGCCATGCAGTCAAGAGAGCGGATCCAACATGAT
>VBAI01000172.1 GCA_005882295.1 Candidatus Segetimicrobium genomatis
TGATGCGGACAATCAGCAGGGAAGTCGCCGATCGCACAATCGGTTGACCCCTCAGAGACTACACGCCGGCTCCTGGGAGATCCCCAGGATGAAGATATAGTCCGTGCCCCGTGGCGACATGGGGAACCACACGAACAAGGTAGCCGTACGGGAACGTGCGGCTGGATCACCTCCTTTCTAAGGAGAACTGGTGCACGAGTCACCCGCGGTGGTGATTCGGGTTCCGCGGATTTCCCGACCGCTTGCAGTTTTCAGACCGAGGAGGGCCCTCGTTTCGAGGGCTCTTCTTGTTTCTGCGAGAAAGCAGGCGCAACTGCAGGAGCAGGCAAGATCTTCACCGCCAGGTTGACGTATGTATGATTTGTGCATCATAATACATACGATATGAGGACTACGCTGAACATCGATCGTGAACTGCTGCAGAAGGCGGCCAGGCTGACCGGCGTGGCGAAGAAGACAGCGCTCGTCCGCCTGGGTCTGGAGGCGCTGATTGCGCGCGCAAGTGCCCGGCGTCTGGCCAGGCTTGGTGCGACTGAACCCAAACTGAAGCCGGTGCGCCGCCGCCGCCCTGGCTCCGTGGCATGATCCTGGTCGATACTTCCGTCTGGGTCGATCATTTCCGCACCGGCAACCGAAAGTTGGCGGGTCTTCTAGACGAAGAGCAGGTGCTGACGCACCCGTTCGTCATCGGGGAACTGGCGTGTGGTTCCCTGCGGAATCGTGCTGAGGTGCTCGCTCTGCTGGAGGCTCTGCCTGAAGCAGAGATGGCAGAGCATCGCGAAGTCCTGGAATTCGTAGAGCACGAGCGGCTCTACGGACACGGAATTGGGTGGGTGGACGTCCATCTACTGGCGGCCGCTCGGCTGGTAGGCGCCGCTCTGTGGACGCTCGATAGGCCACTCCTCAAGGTCGCTTCGGCGCTGGCGATCGCGAGCGCCCCTTTCTGAAAGGGAACCGGTGCATAGGTCAGCCGCGGTAGAGTCTCAGGTTCCGCGGATTTCCCGACCGCCTGCAGTTTTCAGACGGAGGGCCGTCCATTTGGACGGCCTTTTCGTTTGTAGCGGTGTGTTCGGCAGGATGGCGTTCTCTGTAGAGTGAAGACCGTGCGGGAACCGGGACATGCTCAGCAAGCGCCAGTACATCGTTTTGAACTCGTGTGCTGATGACTGGGAGCTCTTCTACTTTCCATTCGCGTGGATCAACTATGGCGGTCAAGTCTTCCGTCGGACGAGTCTCCACGAAATGGTGGGGAGGCGGCTTGGTCTCAACATACACATTCCACCCTCCAGGTACGAAGACAAAGGCCCCTGGACCGTCTCGGTTGCGGGGCTGGAAGTTGCTTGGGACATTCGAATCCTCATCACATTGGGGCTGCTTAGCGCGCAGCGCGTCAGGGCAGATGAAAAGCGCGAGCCTGTAGGACCCGCTGGGCTCTCGAAAGAGGAGTTGTTCATTTACCGTGACTATCATTGCCTGACCTTCGATGATCATGTGGAGACTTTCGGCTACGGCCCGCACGAGTTTATGATCGCCGAGTTGGGTTTGAAGGAGATCGATCTCCCTCCTTACCGTGAATATGACAAAGAACTCGGATGGCCGCTTTCTTTCTAATGAGAACCGTGCACAGGTCACCCGCGGCGGTGACCTGGGTTCCGCGGGATAACCAGTGTCGGGCAAGATGCATTACTCGCAGCTTAAGCCTTAGAGGGCGGAAAAATGAAAATCGGTTCGATTGTTATCCGCTGTTATGAGTTCGACAAGATGCTGGCATTCTGGCAGGAAGCGCTCCACTACGTCCCCAGAAGGCCTGCGGAGGGCGGCTGGGTGGTTCTTCGTGATCCTGAGGGAAAAGGGCCCAACATCTCGTTGGACCAAGTTCCGGAAAAGCGCTCAGGTAAAAGGGGTAGGTTGCACCTCGACCTCTACACAAACAACCAAGAGGGAGAGGTGGAGCGGCTCGTCACGATCGGGGCGACTCGCTATCCCTGGAGGTATAAGCCGAATGATGACTTTGTCGTGTTGCAAGATCCCGATGGCAACCTCTTCTGCGTCGTTCAGGTCTCCGGGGAGACATATGTTATAAGAGAATAATCGAAGAGGCCGCGAGCCCGTTCGGTAGGTCTGAGAGATCCAAGATGAAGAGTCGAGGTGATCCAGCGAGGCGCAGATGCGTCTAACGGTACAGCCACTGACAAGGGATCGGTGGGATGATCTGGTCGAGCTCTTTAGCCGGCCTGGAGGCTCAATCGTCCGGGGGTGCTGGTGTATGTACTATCGGAAATCGGGGGGCAGTGGCGGCCTCGGCCGGGGCAAGGCAAATAAGCGAGCGATGAAAGCGCTCGTGGATGGCGGAACGGTGCCGGGGCTCATTGCCTACAGAGATCGACGGCCGGTCGGCTGGATTTCGCTGGGGCCCCGCGAGGACTATGCACGGCTGGAGCGCTCCCGGGTAATGAAGCGCGTTGATGAGAAACCCGTGTGGTCGATCGTATGTTTCTTCGTGGATTCGAAAGAGAGGGGTCAAGGCATCACGAGGGCATTGCTGCGGGACGCGATCGACTACGCTCGCTCGAACGGGGCCACGCTGCTCGAGGCATATCCAATCGACAAGAAGGCGCGAAGTCACCCAGACTTCATGTGGTTCGGGGCCAAGAGCCTCTACGACCACGCAGGCTTCCGCGAGGTCGCCCGCCGAAAGGAAACGAGGCCGGTCGTCCGCCGCGGACTTCGACCGCGGCTGGGCTGATCCGTCCGCTGATTTGCAGAAAGCTATTCGCGTCTTGGGTTGACAGATCATGGAAACGACCCTGAACGACATCCCGATGATGTGCATCGTGGCCGACGGCGGGCCGGAGGGTGCGAGAGAGGCGTTCAACCGACTCGAAAGCAAACTTCCGTCGCTCCGAGGGCGGAAGTTCTACGGCACATTCCACCCCACCACCGGCGAGTATCGTGCATGCGTCGCATGTGTCCCGGGGGATGATCCGGCGCGACTGGGACTCGCTGCTGGTGTGATTCCGGGCGGGCTCTATTTCCGCGAGAAGATGAAGAATTGGACAAGCCGGACGGATGAAATCGGCAAGATGTTTAAGGCCATGGGCGAGCGGGAGCGGCAACGGGTCGATAGCAGTCGGCCGAGCATCGAATTCTACCGAAGTCAGGATGAACTGATTCTGTTGTTGCCTATCTCTCCCCGAGCAGAAGCCGGCCAGTAAGCGGCAGATGAGCGAACCCTACGCGCCTGATGGATTTACGCGAGTCTCTCCGTACTTGACGGTCAACGGAGCCCAGAAACTACTGGATTTCCTGGTGGCTGTATTTGACGCGCGAGTTGCTGACCGATCCGAACGGCCCGACGGGAAGCTTGCCCATGCCACTGTACGGGTTGGTGACTCGCACATCGAGGTGTCAGAAGCGACCGAGCAATGGGGACCTATACCTGGCGCGATTCATATCTACGTCCCTGACGTGGATCACACCCATCAACTGGCTCTCGAAAATGGCGCGCAAGCGCTGCACGAGCCGATGGAGATGGATTACGCAGAACGCGCCTCTGCCGTACGGGACCCATTCGGAAATAATTGGTATATCGCCACCCATCGTCGAAAGTGATGCGCCTTACAGGAGACCACCAATGCTCGACACATTCAAGGAGTTGATCGCGAATCAGTTCGACGGCGCGTTCTCGATGCTCAACGCGTGCATTGACAAATGTCCCGAGACCGTTTGGAACTCGCGCGTCGCGAACTACCTCTTTTGCCAGGTCGCATTTCACGTGTTGTTTTGGACGGATTTCTATCTGGGACGGAACGAGGAATCGTTTCGTCACCAGCCATTTCATCGCGCCCACGAGCATTTCTTTGGCGACTACGAGGAATTCGAGGACCGCGCGCCGGTCTCACGTCACGACAAGATGTCGATCAGTGCCTACCTGGAACACTGTAGGCACAAGATGTCCGAAGCGATCGCTGCAGAAACTGCGGACACGCTGAGCGCACGTTCCGGGTTCTTGCGGAGGGCGTTTTCACGAGCCGAACTGCATATTTATAACATCCGGCACATCCAGCACCATACTGCGATGTTAAGTCTGCGGCTAAGACTCGACGCCAACCAGGGTATCCCCTGGATTGGTTCCGGGTGGCGACGCCAGGTGTGAGCTCCCCGCATACCCCTTTGATCGACGCTACTCCTGTGGTTCAGGCGCGTGAGAACTATGACGGAGTCAGTATGCGCCATACCAGGTCATGCCGGCTCTGACACCGCGGCACTCGCCGCGACAACTCTCCCAATCCGCTCTCCTTCGAGGCGTTCGCGAGCTCTCAGCACGCGATCGTGATCTTGCTCGAGTCATCCAGCGATATGGACCACCGCCGCTGTGGGCCCGGCGGCCAGGCTTCGCCACGCTGGTTCGTATCATTCTTGAACAGCAGGTCTCCCTCGCGTCGGCCGAGGCCGCCTATGGCCGGCTCCAGAGCGTCGCCGGTCGAGTTACCCCTCGTCATGTAGCGGCCACCACCGAAGGCCGGCTCCGGGAAGCCGGTCTCACCAGGCAGAAGGCAGCCTACTGTCACACGCTCGCCCGAGCGCTCCTTGCCGGCACGCTCGACCTCGCCGCCATTGCCCAGCTGAGCGATGAAGCGGTCCGTGCCATCCTGTTGCAGCTTCCCGGCGTGGGGCCATGGACCGCTGACATCTATCTCCTTATGGCTCTTCGCCGGACCGACGTCTGGCCGGTAGGTGATCTGGCTTTGGCCAGAGCCGCACAGCACATCAAGCGCCTCCGTCGCCTACCCAACTCTGAACAGCTCACGCGCATGGCCAGAGCCTGGGCCCCCTGGCGCGCGGTCGCCGCCCGTATTCTCTGGCATTCATATCTCTCCAATGGTAGGCTAACCTGACATCGAACTATGAAAGTATGACTTCCGTCCTCAAACGTCACTCACTGGTTGCATTCTTCGTTCTAGCCTTCGGCATCTCGTGGGGGAATTATCTACTGGCTAGGGCTTGGCCCAACTTTCCCTTCCTCTTCCCGTATGGTCCATTGCTCGCCGCGGTGATCGTTGCAAGCGTCACCCGCGGGAGGGATGGGCTGAAAGACTTGTTGAATCGCTGCCTGCGGTGGCGCGTCGAACTCAAGTGGTACTTGGCAGCGCTGCTCGTACCAGTTGCCATCGCTATTGCCGCGGTGTCCCTCAACATCCTGCTTGGCGCGCCCATGCCCAAAGCGGACCGATTCGGCCCCTGGTACAGCCTCTTCATCCTGTTTCCCATGGTCTTGGTTGACGCTCCACTAGGGGAGGAAACGGGCTGGCGCGGCTATGCCCTGCCGAGATTTTCGGCCAAGCGTTCGCCACTGGTCAACAGCCTGATCCTCGGGGTGCTCATCGCCGGGTGGCATGTGCCTGTTGCCCTGGCCGCTCCATCCATCGCGGCGTACCTGATCGGATCTGTGGCTTCGGCTGTTCTTGCGAACTGGGTGTATTACAGCGTGCATGAGAGCGCGTTACTCGTCATCGTGTACCATACTGCCCAAAATGCCATCGGAGGCTGGTACCTCTTTCGAATGTTCTCAGGCCCGGAGCTGGTCAGGCTATGGGGGCTATGGGCCGCAGCATATGTCGTCGTAGTATTCGTACTGACCCTTGTGGCCGGGCCGAATCTCCGGCGCCGACCGCACCCAGTATGACTCCCCACCAAGAGGGAACTCGACGCGAGCCGTACAGCATCCAGCGACTTGAAGCGTTCAGCGACGGCGTGTTCGCGATTGCAATTACGCTTCTGATCTTAGACGTGCGTGTCCCGCGCAATCTGCCTGAGACGGCCAGGTTGGGTGACGCGATGCTGGCCGCCTGGCCAAACTACTTTGCCTTCCTCACCAGTTTCGCGACCATCGGGATCATGTGGGTCAATCACCATCGCCTGTTCAGGATCATCGCACGGGCAGATCATGGGCTCCTCATATGGAATGGGCTCTTGCTGCTTGGAATTACCTTCGTGCCGTTTCCCACCGCACTGATCGCCGAATATCTCCACCGTCCAGACCAGCGGACGGCCGCGATGGTCCTCGGTGGCACCTACGTCTTTCTGGCCCTCATGTTCAATGGTCTGTGGTGGCACGCGGCTCGTGGACGCCGGCTGCTGGGTGACGCCGTGGACGAGGCCGGGGTGAGGGCGATCTCGAGATCGTACGCCATCGGGCCCGCGGCTTACCTGATGACGTTCCTGCTCGCCCTGGTGAACGCGCCGGCCAGCCTCGGATTGAACCTGCTCCTGGCGGTCTTTTATGCGCTCCCGGCGAGGCTATTACCACGACCCGTCCGTTAAAAGGCATTAACGAAGACTTGATCCTTCCCCGCGATTAGCCTGCTGTGAGCTTGTCGAGCAGGCGGGCGACGTCGTCGGGCCTGGAGAACATGGGCCAGTGGCCGGTGGGGAGCTCGAAGAACCGCCACTGCGGGCCGGAAAGTTCGCGAACCCAGGGTGGCCCGCTGGCGATCATCTCTTGCACTTCAGCCAGGGAGAGGCTGCAGAGAACGCCCAGCTTTGGCAGTCTTCCCCAGGCGGGGTTCTTCAACCGTAGCGGCTGCCGGACCATCCCGAACGGTTGGGCAACCGCTTTGGCCGTTATCATCGCGCGTTCACTATCACCGAGTCCCACAAGGCTCGCGCCGATGACGTTTTCCAGTTCATCCCACGACGGTAGAGGCCACCGCCATCCGTCGCCCCGCTCCGCTACGGCTCTCTCGATGAAGGCCCTGGCCTTGGGTGAGTATGTATCGATCTGAGCGACCCCGTCGGGGAGTGGCATGGAGTCCAGGTACACCAGTTGAGAGAGGCGATCGGGTATCCGGTCCGCGACGCCTGTGACCACGACCCCGCCGCCGCTGTGCCCGACCAGGACGACGTCACGGAGTTCCTCGAACTTAATGAGGTTCATGACGTCGGTGATGTGGGTCTGCTGGTCGACCTCAGGGTTGGCCAAGTGCGCCCGTTCGCCAAGGCCGGTGAGAGTGACAGGATACACATCATGCCCCCAGTACCGGAGCTGACGGGCAATGCGCTGCCAGCACCAGCCCCCCAACCAGAAACCTGGAACCAGAACGAAGGTCGCCATGCGATAATTACACCTTCCTCTAGGAGAGAATTCTGCGTCAAGCAGGACGACCCCCTCGACGGAGGAAGATGTCTACAAGGTAACCTGTGGCGCGCCCGGTGGGTAACCGTCAGTGGGATGCAGCACTGGTCGGGGTCGAGGAAGCTTTATCTAAGTGCACAGCGAAGTATTCGCTAAGATGGACGCACAGGCGCCAATTCCCCCACGATTCTATCCGCCGGTGATCTGGCTGCTGTCGGTCGCCCTGATGGTCGCGCTGCACTACGCCGTGCCGATCACCAGGTGGCTGGCGTGGCCGTGGAGGGCGTTCGGGGTTCTGCCGATTGCGGTAGGCGTGGTCGTGGGTGTATTCGCGGCCGGTCACTTCAGGCGGCGCGACACTACCATCATCCCGTTCGAGCAGTCGAACGCCCTGATTGTGGAAGGCCCGTATCAATACAGCAGGAATCCCCTCTACCTTTCGATGGCGCTCATTCTCGTCGGGATCTGGATACTGCTCGGCAGTCTCTCGCCCGTGCTCGCCATCCCCCTCTTTGTCTGGTGGATCTCCACCCGGTTCATCGCGAAGGAAGAGCGTCACCTGGAATTACAGTTCGGCCGTACCTACCTCGAGTACAAGGCGAAGGTCAGGCGGTGGCTGTAGCTCTTTCACCCCCTGCCCGCCGGGTCGAGGAGAAAGGGTCGTCGTGGTGATCCGGGGGATTCACGTGATGTTCTACACGTCGGCCGGTGCGGGTTTGTCAACGAGTTCGCGTACGCAGGCTAGGAGCAACGACTTCGCGTACGCGGGCCAGGAGGCGAACATGAAACTTGGGGTCCTCGGCACAGGAATGGTGGGACACGCCATCGGGACGAAGCTTGTGCAAATGGGCCAGGAAGTGATGATGGGGTCTCGTTCGAACACGAATGAGAAGGCTGCGGCCTGGGTGAAAGCCAATGGTCCCAAAGCCTCGCAGGGCACCTTCACCGACGCGGCCAAGTTCGGGGAGATCCTCTTCAACTGCACCCACGGCATGGCATCGTTGGACGCCCTGAAACTCGCAGGGGCGGAGAACATGAAGGGGAAGATCCTCATCGATGTCGCCAACCCGCTGGACTTCTCCAAAGGCATGCCGCCCACGCTGGCAGTCTCCAACACCGATTCACTCGCGGAACAGATTCAGCGAGCGTTCCCGGACACCAAAGTCGTCAAGTCGCTGAACACGATGAACTGTAAACTCATGGTGAACCCCTCACTGGTCCGGGGGGATCATGACGTCTTTGTCAGCGGCAATGACAAAGCGGCGAAATCGAGAGTGACCGAGATCTTGAGGAACTGGTTCGGCTGGAAGTCAGTGGTCGATCTCGGAGATATCGGTTCGGCCAGAGGCGCCGAGCAACTGCTCCCGCTGTGGGTGCGCCTGGTAGGCGTGTTAGGGACCGCGAATTTCAATCTCAAGATCGTCAAGTAGGGATGAGAGCGGTCGCAATCCTCTGGCGGTTGCATCGCTGGACGTACCATGCCAGCGGAGGGCGGCTGGGAGGCCGGCTCCTGGGGATGCCCGTCCTTCTGCTCACCACCCGGGGACGGCGCACTGGGCGGCCGCATACCACCGCGCTCCTGTACTTTCCGGAAGGCAGGAACTTCGTAGTCATCGCCTCGAGCGGAGGCGCGCCGACCCATCCGGCGTGGTGGTTGAACCTCCGCGCGCACCCGGACGGGCAGATCCAGATAGGGCGCCGGATGCTTCACGTGCGGGCCCGGGAAGCCGAAGGCGCTGAGCGCGAGCGGCTGTGGTCCCGGGTCGTTCACACGTACAGAGGCTACGCTGCCTACCAGGCCCGCGCGTCCCGCCGTATTCCTGTCGCCATCCTCGAGCCGATCGACCAACCGTAAGACCTTATCCAAAGTTTACACGATCGGTTATCATCAAGAGTGAGGACAGGAAAGGAGCGTGCAGGGACAACATGCGAACGGAAATCGCGACGCTGGCGGGCGGGTGTTTCTGGTGCCTGGAGGCCGTCTTCGATGACCTGGAGGGCGTGGAGGACGTCGTCTCCGGATACTCCGGCGGCTCGGTGCCCAACCCGACGTACAAGCACGTCTGCACCGGGGACACCGGCCACGCCGAGGTCGTCCAGGTGACCTTCAATCCGGATGTCATTTCCTATCGTGACCTGCTCAGGGTGTTCTTCACGATTCACGATCCCACCACTCTGAACCGGCAGGGGGCGGATGTGGGTACGCAGTATCGCTCGGCCATCTTTACCCACAACGAGACGCAGGAGAAGGTCGCGGAGGAAGTCATCGCGGAACTCAACGACGCGGGCCTCTGGGATGATCCGATCGTGACGGAGGTCGTTCCGATCGAGGCCTTCTACGCGGCCGAGGAGTACCACCAGGAATACTTCCGCCGGAACCCCAATCAGGGATATTGCCGGATGGTCATTGCGCCCAAGGTGGCCAAGTTCCGCAAGCAATACCTGGAGCGGCTGAAGAAGTTGGCTAGCATCTGATGCCGCGCCTGGAGACCCCGCGGCTGTTGCTCCGCCCGCTTCAGGCCTCCGACGTCGCGGTTCTTGTTGCAATCTGGGCCGATCCAGATGTGACGCGATACATGGGCGGCCCGCGGGATGGCGAAAAAGTCCGGCAGACCCTGGAAGACGAGCTGCGCACCTACTCCACAGATCGCTTAGGCTTCTGCCCCGTCGTCGAGAAAGCTTCAGGGCGCATCATCGGCGACTGCGGCCTGACGAAAAAGGACGTTGACGGACGAGATGAGATCGAGCTCGTGTACGTGTTTGCGGCAGACTCGTGGGGCAAGGGGTACGCCACCGAGGCAGCCTCCGCGCTGCGCGACTATGCGCTCGGACGCCTGAAGGTGCCGCGCCTGATCGCCCTGATCGATCCCGAGAACGTCGCGTCCGCGCGCGTGGCGGAAAAGGTCGGCATGCAGTTCGAAAAAGAAGTCATCCGGCCCGGCGGCACCCTGCGGCACGTGTACGCCATGCAGGGCGCGGCATCCTAGGATGACGGCACCTCGTCCCGCCCCGTACGGCTCGTGGACGTCCCCGATCTCCGCCGAATTGGTGGCTTCGTCGTCCCTAACATTTGGGCAAATCGCGGTCGACGGACGCGACATCTATTGGATCGAACAGCGCCCGGCTGAGGGTGGACGCCACGTGCTCGTGCGCCGCGCATCCGATGGTGCGATCACCGACGTCACACCACCTCCGTTCAACGCCCGCACGCGCGCGCACGAATACGGGGGCGGCGCCGTCACCGTCTCTGAAGGCGTCGTCTACTTTTCGAATTACGACGACCAGCTGCTCTACCGGCAGCGGCCGGGCGGGCCTCCGGAACGGCTCACGACCAGAGACGGCCTCCGGTACGCCGATGCCATCGTCGATCGCCGCCGCAATCGCCTGATCTGTGTGCGGGAGGATCATACCGACCCGGGACGAGAAGCCGTCAACACCCTGGTGGCCGTCGACCTGCGCGGCGGGGACGCCGGGACCGTGCTCGTTTCCGGCAACGACTTCTACGCCTCCCCGCGCCTCAGCCCCGATGGATCACGGCTGGCCTGGCTGACCTGGAGTCATCCCAACATGCCGTGGGACGGGACCGAGTTGTGGGCGGGTACATTCCGGGGGAACGGCTCGATCGCGAGCAGTGAACGGGTGGTCGGTGGTCCATCCGAGTCGATCTTTCAGCCGGAGTGGTCCCCCGGCGGCGAGCTGTACTTCGTATCGGATCGTACCGGGTGGTGGAATCTCTACCGCCGGCAAGACGGCCGCATCGAACCCCTGTGTGCGATGGCCGCAGAATTCGGCCGCCCTCAGTGGGTCTTTGGCATGTCCACGTATGGGTTCGAATCGCCGAATCAGATCGTCTGCGCGCATACCACGAGGGGGCTGTGGAAGCTGGGGCGGCTGCGCCTGGGGACGGGGGCGCTCGAATTGATCGACCTCCCGTACACGCATATTTCGAGCTACATGCGGGTCGCCGAAGGGCAGGCGGTCTTCACCGCCGGCTCGGCCACGCAGCCGTCGGCCGTCGTGCTCCTCGATCTGCGCACCGGCCAGGTCACGGTGCTGAAGAAATCGACCACACTCGCCACGGACCCCGCGCTTGTCTCGTCGCCAGAAGCGGTTGAATTTCCGACCGAGGGCGGCACGACGGCACATGGCTTCTTCTACCCGCCGCGAAACCCCGACTACGTTGCTTCGGGCGGAGACCGTCCCCCGTTGATCGTGATGTCCCACGGCGGACCGACGTCTGCCACCTCCACGGCGCTGGAGGCTGAGATCCAGTTCTGGACCAGCCGCGGGTTTTCCGTACTCGACGTGAACTACGGCGGAAGCACCGGATACGGGCGCCCCTACCGGGAACGACTCCGGGAGCGATGGGGGATCGTGGACGTTGACGATTGCGTGAACGGCGCGCGGTACCTGGCCACGCGAAGCCTGGTGGATCTGGGACGCATCGCCATCCGCGGCGGGAGCGCAGGCGGATACACGACACTGTGCGCGCTGACCTTTCGCAACGTGTTCCAGGCGGGCGCCAGCTACTATGGTGTCAGCGATCTGGAAGGGCTGGCGAAGGAAACGCACAAATTTGAATCTCGTTATCTCGATTCACTCATCGGTCCCTATCCACAGCGGCGGGACCTGTATCTGGCGCGGTCCCCCATCCACCACAGCGACCGCCTCTCCTGCCCCGTCATTTTCTTTCAAGGGCTGGAGGACGCGGTCGTTCCGCCCAATCAATCGGAACGGATGTTTAATGCGTTGCGCGCCAAAAGGATCCCGACGGCGTATCTGGCCTTCGAGGGGGAGCAGCATGGATTTCGCCGCGCCGGCACGATCCGCCGGTCCCTGGAGGCAGAGCTGTACTTCTACGCGAAAGTCTTCGGGTTCGACCCGGCGGATCGGATCGAGCCCGTGCCGATTGAAAATCTCTAACCAGCCGCACGGCCGGAGGGAAACGCGCTGAGGAGCGGGCCGTGTGGCTGTTAGCGAAGAACATCGTGTTCTCCGTCCTGGTCCCGGCGGCCGCCGGTCTGTATGTCCCGTGGTGGATCTCCGGCGGAGCGGTTCCCTCGCCGACGTTTACACTGCGCTCGCTTGCCGGGGTGTTGCTCCTGACGGTCGGCGCGGCGGGCTACGTGTGGTGCCAGTCGTGGTTTGCCATCTTCGGTCGCGGGACGCCGGCCCCCATTGATCCCCCGAAACGCCTGGTGATCCGCGGGCCCTATCACGTAGTGCGGAATCCCATGTATGTCTCGGTTCTCCTGATGGTGCTGGGGTGGTCGGTGTACTTGCGGTCGAGTCCGCTGCTGCTGTACGCCGGCGCGCTGTGGGTCGTCCTGCACACCTTTGTGGTCGTAATCGAGGAGCCGAGCCTGCGCCGCCGATTCGGCGACGCCTACGTGCAGTACTGTCGGAACGTTCGACGGTGGATGCCGACCACACACCAATCGTGAGGGCTGGAGGATGACGGTGGAGCCGAAAGCGGTTCAAGAGTACTATCCCAGTGAACTGAACTACTGCTACGGGTGCGGCCAGCGTAACGACCGGGGTCTGCACCTGCGGACGTATCTTGCCGGCGACGAGACGGTCGCCACGTTTGTCCCGCGGCCATACTACATTGCCATCCCAGGGTACGTCTACGGTGGGCTCATTGCTTCGCTCATCGACTGCCACGGCACGGGCACTGCCGCGGCGGCGGCCTACCGGGCAGCGGGCCGGGAACTCGGCACGGATCCGCCCCCACACCGCTGGGCGTGCCCCTGGAGCTGCGCGGCCGAGCCAAAGAGGTCAAAGGCCGGAAGGTCGTCGTCGAGATCACCCTCCGCGCCGCCGGCGAGGTGTGTGCCCGTGGCGAGGTCGTGGCCGTGCAGATGCCCGAGTCCTTGACAACCCCTCGACCCGGTCTATAATGAAGGATGGTCTGTAAGGTACGGGAGGGAACACGGATCTTCGTTACGTCTAGCGGCTAAACCGAATACGCAACGAGATGAGCACCGAGGGGATGGCTGCTCATCCCCTCTTTTTTTGTCTTGCAGACCTGCTGAAGCGCATCGTCCGATCCCCAGGACTAGCACCTTGATAACCGCATAACGAGGTTCCAGAGGCTCCCGAGGCGTCTGGAATCGTTCCCCATCGCCGGATGGGGCCCGTCATGCCTGGGTGTGCAGGCATGAGGGGGTTAGCAGGCTCTAAACAGCTACTCCTAAAGCGGGTTTCAAGCTACAGAGGGCGCACGGTGGATGCCTTGGCGCTAAGGGCCGATGAAGGACGCTGTCGGCGGCGAAAGGGCCGGGGAGGTGCCGA
>VBAI01000173.1 GCA_005882295.1 Candidatus Segetimicrobium genomatis
GAAACATCTCAGTACCAGGTGGAAGAGAAATCAAACGAGATTCCCCTAGTAGTGGCGAGCGAACGGGGAAGAGCCCAAACCGCGCGGGCGTGATAGCCCGCGGGCGTTGTCCGCGCGGGGTTGTAGGACGTCACTGGGCCGGGCTGCGGACCGGCCGGGAAGTGAGCAATCCTCGGTGTAGCCGAACTGCCCTGGAACGGCAGGCGATACAGGGTGACAGCCCCGTAGGCAAAACAGCGAGGACTTCCTGGGTGGCGTTCCTGAGTACTGCGGGACACGAGGAATCCCGTGGGAAACTGGGAGGACCACCTTCCAAGGCTAAATACCCTTAGCGACCGATAGTGCACGAGTACCGTGAGGGAAAGGTGAAAAGAACCCCG
>VBAI01000153.1 GCA_005882295.1 Candidatus Segetimicrobium genomatis
AGCCAGGAGATGGGCCGGGCGAGAACGTCCAGGCTGCGCAGCACCCAGTTCACCACGCCCTGCTGATCGTACATCCAGGTCCACATGATCCCAACGACCGGCCAGGACGTGATGACGGGGATGTAGTAGGCGGTGCGAAACGCCCCCACACCCCGCAGTTGCCGGTTCACCAGCACCGCCAGCAGGATAGAACACAGCTGGATGACCGGCACCACCAGCACGTACTTCGCGGAGTTGGTAAGGGCGATCCAGAAGTAGCGATCTGATAGCAAGCGCTGGAACTGCTGCAGCCCAACGTAGCGGGGTGGGTTAATCACGTCGTACTCGAACAGGCCGAGGACCGTGCCGAAGACGACGGGATAGAAGGTGAAAACCGCCAGCAGCGCCAGCGCGGGCAGCAAGAAGAGGTATGCGACGAGCGTGGGCCGCCCCCCTGAACCACGCGCTCCGCTTGGGTTCAGGGCGTGTTTCACGGACACCGGTCCAGCGCGGTGATCGCAAACAGGACCGGGCTCGCGCGCCCGCCAGCGCTGGTCAGTTCGATCGACTCAACAGGGATCTCGGGGGACGGGTTCCTCCAGCGCAGCATCTGCAGCTGCACATTATTCCCGGCCCGTGTGGCACCGGACCACACTACTTCCTGTTCAATGGACGCGATCCCCCGCTCCGCATCCCACAACCAGTTGCTGATGTCCCGTCCGTACCGCAGGTCGATCGCCTCGTGCCGTCCGCCTTCCACCATCATGGTGTAGCGTCCCACGATGTCATCAAAGTTGACGGCGCGGTCCAGCGTGGCGTGCAAGAAGACGAGACAGCCGGCCCGGCCCCGCCACGGAATCGTGACGCGTTCAGGCATCGCGGCGGCCACATCGCGTTCGCCTTTCAGCATGACGATACTCTTGCCGCCGTGCCGGCGCGGGTCCAGGATCTCGAACAGGACGCCGCCGAACCGCTGCCGGCCGCCCGGCAACGCGCGCAGATCGTAGTCGACCCCCTTGCCAAGCCACCCGGTGCCGTCATCGTCGATGTGCCGTTGCGTGACGACAGCGGAAAGATCCACCAGCGTGCCGGAAATAGGAGTCGATACCTGGCTCCCCGCGTTCCATGCCTCGGCAAACCGCCGGGCCAGCTCCGCCTCCCGGGGCGCGCGGTCCGGCTGGGGGCTGCCGGCGGTCCAGAAGTAGGCGGCTGCGCTCAGATACGTGTAGAGCTGCTGATACGCGCGGGTCAGGGCGGCCTGGCTTTGAAAATGCCCGGTCCAGGTGGCGCGCACCATTCCTAACGCTCCGGCCGCCTTTGCCGCACGACTGAACCAGTAGTTGTTGTACAGGCGATACCACGTCGCGCCCAGCACCGGAAAGCCAGCCCGGCGGAAGTACGCGACTTCGGGATACTCCCGGATGTCCTCGTACTTCCAGGGCACGATCACGAGGTCACGCGGCAGCTCCGCAAACAGCGGCTCGGCGTGGGCCTCCGTCCGCCGCTCCCAGAGGACATCCCCCCACACCATCGGCCGCACCCCCGCCGCCCGGAGAAATCGCGAAAGCGTGACGATATCGCGCAGGTACAGCTCCATGTCATACCGCAACCCCGACGGACCCCGGACTTCGTCGTGGCCGAGGTGGAGATAGGCCGGCCGGAACAGGTCGATCGCCTCTTTGAGGATGGGAAAGATGAGGGCCTCGTTAAGGGTCGTCGCTGTCCCGTTGACCGTGATCGTGCGCTCCGGATCGTATACGGCAGGATAGACCCCGCGCGCCCGGTCGCAGGTCACCTGCGGCCTGCCCTGTTCACGCAGCTGTTTGGGAATGTATGCCACCTCGGCGCAGAGCGCCTCGTCGCGCAGCCCGGCGAACACCCACTCGCTGTGCCCGAGGGTGGAGATGAGCGGAATCACCTGGACATGATGCTGCCGTGCCACCTCGAGCAACTCTTGCACCTGCGCCTTTGTGGCCCCGCGGGGATCAGGGCTCCACAGCGCCCTTCCACTTTCCCACTGCACGTCCTCGGCTTCCACGATGAGCGTATTGAACTTGTACGGAGCCAGGATGCGATCGATGAGCTGGGAATGGAACTCACCGGATGAAGCGTCCAGCAGAACGTGCACCGCCCGGACGGCGTGATCGGGCTTGTCGCGAATCGTGACCACCCGGACGGCGGCCACCGGGCCAGACTGGTGCCCCGCAGGCGACGGCACGGGGCGCAGCAGCTGGCGGAGCGTTTGCACGGCGTAAAATGTGCCGGGGCGATCCAATCCTGCGACGACGATCTGCCGGCGCGTGACCTGCAGCACATAGCCTTCCGGGCCCGGGGATGCCGCCGTGACCCAAATCTTCGCCTGCTGAAGCAGCCGGTCGAGCAGCGCGGCGGAGCCGGGTTCGCCCATCACAATCTGCCCTGTAGGATCGCCGACATCGCGCTCCCGGACCACGTCAAGTTCCATCCCGTAGCGGGCGCGCAGCTCCTCGTTCAGCTGGCGGGCCGCGAAGAGATCTTCATCCGTCGCGCTGTTGCCGACGACGATCCGCGTCGACGGTGTAATCGAGAACTCTCCGCTGCCCCACAGCACCTGTTTAGGAACAGGGAGCAGGTCAACCGGCAGTTGTGAGGGGAGAAACGCATCGGGAACAGTCTGGCCAGCAGGACCCTGAACCACTATGGGGTTCAGGGCAACGCCCGACACCGCCGGACTCCCGGCGATCAACGGCACAAGCAGGGAGAATGCGGTCAGCTTCATCCGGGATCCAGGATCCATCATCCAGGATCCGTCATCACAGGCGGGCGTTCCATTCCCGCACGGCCCAGTCCAGCGCTTCTTTCGCGCTCATCTTCCCAAAGAATGCGCTCTCCACGGCCTCGCGGAAGATCTTGAACAGCTCCCCCTGGTTGGGGACGACCACGGTGAGATCGCGTCCATACTTCAGCTCCCCGACGGCGATCGTCCGCGCCTGCCACTCCGGACCGGCTCCCGTTTGCCTGAAGTAGGGATCGGCGGCCGCCTTCTTTGTGGAAGGAAAGATCACGGTCAGTTTCGAGAACGCAAGCTGGTTCTCGTCGTTCGTCACATAGAGGGCAAACTTGGCTGCCTCCTGCTGATGTCTACTGGCCTTCGGCATTGCCAGCGTCATCAGCGGGGCGTGGATCACCCTGCCTTTCCCCATCGGATACGGAGCGACGAACGTCTTCGCATAGACCTCGGGGTTGCTTTCCTTGATGCGCAGCAGAAACTGCGGGCCGACCACCAGCATGCCGAGCTGGCCCGCACTGTACCGCTCGACGGCCCCTGTAAACCCGCGGCGCAGCGTATCATCCGGAAAGTAATCCTTCCGCAACAGGTCCACATACGTCTGCAGCCGGGCGACGTGGGCGGGAGAGTTGAAAACGGCCAGCCTGCCGTTCTCGCTCAACACCGGCAATCCATTCTCCAGGAACAGGTACATCAGGCGCGTGCCGTCAAGAGGCGGCATGAATCCATAGACGTGCGTGCGATCTTTGACGCGCTTGGCCGCCTCGATCATCGCGTCCTCGGTGGCGGGCGGCACAAGCACGTTCAGTCCCGCCTTTTTGAACAGCTCGCCGTTATAGATGAGCACGGGCGGGGCGATGTACCACGGGATGCCGTAAGTTCTTCCTCTGTACCGGCCCGAGCTCCACAGCCCCTCGAAGTAGCTGGTCCGATCGGCGGCCGGCACCAGGGCATCCATGTCTGCGAGCGCCCCGCGTTCGGCGATCCGCGTCATGAACTCTACGTTTAGATTCACCACGTCGGGAGGAACGCCGCCGGCGACGGCCGCGAGCAGCTTCTGCTCTACCGCCTGAAACTGCACGTCGACCCATTTGATCTGCACGCCCGGATTCGCGCGCTGGTAGCCGGCAACGAGACCGTTCACGTAGTCCGTGAAGAACGGCTGCAGCGAGATCGTCCAGAACTCGAGCGTCGTCTGCGGCGCGGCGGCTCCGCTCGCCGCCGCGACTAGGACGATCGCGATCGCAGCAATAACTGGCACCCGCCGCACCTTCACACCAAACCCTCCACCTTGTGATTCACGGCGCCCTTCTCTCCTCTCGTCAACATACCCTCTCCCCCATCGTTGTGTAACTGGGTGACAAAGGATTTCAAAAGGGTCAGACCCCTAGGAGAGGCATTCTCACGATCCAGGGGTGGCTGTCTTATGCCCCGTGGCCCCGGGGGTATAGGCCGGGTAACGCGACGGGTAGGCGCCCGGTTGGTTCAAGCTTTCCGCTGAGGATCTTGGCAGCGGCACGCATGCTGGCGGGGTCGGGCCCGTAGGCGGCCAGGTACGCGTGGAGACCTGGAATTCGCAGGAGTTCGTAGGGGTTGCCGGCACCCACCACCACGAGCCGCTCCCCGAACTGCTGGTGCAGCGCCTGCAGGGTCTGCGTGCTCCGAGAGGAGCTCCACGACACACTGGCCACAACCACATTGTCCCAGGAGTGATTCACAACCTGGCTGGCATCCCCGGCGATGGTGACCTCCGGCATCAGCTGCGCCAGTTCAGCACCCAGCCGCAGGGCTGAGGCCATGCGATCATCTGGCGCCCTGTCCACGCCCTCGTCGCCGGTCAGTGTGAGGACTGCCGTGCGCCCGGACGGCAGCGGGATGCGCCGTGCCCGGTTGCTCACAAGAGTGACCGCGCGATCCGCGATCTCCTGCGCCTGCCGGCGGTGCTCCTCGGAGCCGATGGCGTTACCCGGACCCCCGGTGGACGCGTATCGCGTCCGGACCTTTGCGATCCGGTCTGCCGCGCTGCGGAGGGCAGCAGGATCCAGCGTGCCGTCCTCGGCCGCGCGCCGTGCGGCCGTGATCGACTCCCACTGCGCTTCATGCCGGCCGCACGCCAGCACGACATCAACACCGGCCTGCAGAGCGGCGACGGCGGCAGTCCCCCGCGGCCAGTGGTCCGCGATCGCTTTCATGGCCATCGAATCGGTGAACGACACGCCATCAAAACCCAGCTCCTCTCTGAGCAGACCGGTCATGATCTGGGGCGACAGCGAGGCGGGACGGTCGGCATCGAGCGCAGGAAAGACAATGTGGGTGGACATGATCCCATCGACCCCGGCACCGATGGCCTCCGCGAACGGGAACACTTCTTCCCTGCGCAGGCGCTGGAGATCTTTTGTGACCACCGGCAGGTCCAGGTGCGAGTCCACGGGCGTGGCCCCGTGCCCGGGGAAATGCTTGGCCGTCGTCAGGATCCCCGCAGCCTGTGCGGCCCGAATGTACGCGATGCCCAGACGAGCGACCTGCGCCGGATCGTCGCCGAATGAGCGAATCCCGATGATGGGGTTCTCCATATTACTGTTGACGTCCA
This sequence comes from Candidatus Segetimicrobium genomatis, assembly GCA_005882295.1. Taxonomy (GTDB): domain Bacteria; phylum Sysuimicrobiota; class Sysuimicrobiia; order Sysuimicrobiales; family Kaftiobacteriaceae; genus Telluricultor. The sequence continues at coordinate 5,337 of VBAI01000153.1, forward strand.
ACACGGGGGCATGATTCGTATTCACCCCGAGCGCGCGCAGCTCCATCGACGTGATCCGGCCCGCCGTCGCGGCGTCCTCCGCCCGGCCTGAGGCACCGAGGGCCATCGCACTGGGGAAGATGGTGATCCCGTCGATCAGCCGGTTGACCAGGCCGCCTTCCTGGTCGATGGTGATCAGCAGGGGCGGCAGGCCTGCGTCCGCCGCCAGCCGCTGGAGATCGGCCGTAAGCCCGCGCACCTGGGAGACCGACCGGATGTTCTTGACGAACAGGATCACACCGGCCACGCGGCCTTCGCGGATGAGGCGTTCCAGGTCGGCCGTGACTTCGGGACCCGAGAAGTCGACGACAAACCGCTGACCGATGAGGTCGTGGACTGCCGTACCCATACCCACGCTCCATTCTACTTCGCTGCGGCGCCGGGGAAAGGTGGAGAGGGCCGGTGCGGGGGAGGCAGCGAAAGGAGGCAGGTGGAGCGCGGAGGTCAGCCATGAACACGTCCACGTGGAACCGACGAACGGTGATGGCGGCCGTGTGTCTGGGCGCGCTGCTGTCGGCCGGGGTGATCGGGTCCGCCACCGCCCAAACGCCCGTCTCCGGGGGACACTTCCGCCGCGCGCTGAGCAGCGACCCCGCCAACCTTGACCCCGCGCTGACCAACACCTCGCGCGCGATCGCGGTCAAGATGACCATCTTCGACTCGTTGCTCCGCCAGAATCCGAAGACGCTCGCCATCGAGCCGGGCGCCGCCGAGTCGTGGTCTGTCGGCAGCGACGGGAAGATCCTGACATTCCGGCTGCACCGCGGGATCCGGTTCCATCACGGCCGTGAGATGACGTCCGACGACGTGAGGTACACGATCGAGCGCATCCTCACCCCGGAGATGGGCTCACCGTTCATCCGCGCCTTCGACCGGCTCGTGGGCGCGAAAGAGTTCACCAACGGGCAGGCGCGGGAGGTCAGCGGCATCAAGATCCTGGACCGGTACACGATCCAGATCACCAACTCTGTCGTGGACAGCACCTTCCCCCTGACGTTCACCGGGCTGTTCATCGTGCCCCGGGACGAAGCCGAGCGGCTGGGCCGCGACTTCGGGCAGCGTCCCGTCGGGTCGGGTCCATTCATTTTTGTCTCGTGGAGCCGCGACAGCTCCGTGCTGCTGAAGGAGAATCCCAGCTACTGGGAGGGCCGGCCGTACATCAGCGCGCTGGAGTTCCGGATCATCCCCGACCCCGCGACGCTGCAGGCAGAATTCGAAACCGGACGGCTGGACTTCATTCTGCTGGAAGACCCCACGTACCGCCGCTACGCGGACGATCCCGCGTGGAAACCCTACGTCGTGGAGGTCGCGGAACTCTTCACCCGCCACATGGGGCTGAATACGACCAAGCCGCCGTTGAACGACGTTCGCGTCCGCCAGGCCATCAACTATGCCATCGACAAGGCGACGACCGTGCGCACCGTGCTGCAGGACAAGGCGTTCGTGGCCACCGGCGTCTTCCCGCCCAGCCTCGCTGCGTCCGACCCCACCCTGCGCGGGTATGAGTACAATCCCCAGCGGGCGCGGGAACTCCTCGCCCAGGCGGGAGTCCCCACCGGGTTTGAGATGGACCTGAACGGCTCGAGCTCGCCCGTGGCCGGCCGGTGGCTGGAGGTGTTGCAACGGTACCTGGCCGACGTCGGCATCCGGGCGCGCCTCGTCCAGCAGGATTTCGGCGTGATGCTGGATCGCGCCGGCAAGGGGGAGCTCATGGCCTACGTGTTATCCCACGGCGGCGGCTCGAACTGTGTGAACTACCTGGGGCCGTTTCGATCGCGCAACTTCGGCATCGCCGGCAATCGCATGTTCTATCGGAATGAGCGGGTAGACGCGCTGATGGACGACGCGGAGCGTACCTTCGATGCCACCCGGCAGATTCAGTTGTGCCGGGAGGCAGAACGGCTGATCGTCGCGGATGCCCCGTGGTTCTTCTGGAACTACAACAAGGCTGCGCTGGTGCACCAGCCCAACGTGCACGGGATCGTGGGGAATCCTCTGGAGCTGGACTGGCTTCAAATGCACAAGGTCTGGATCCAGCCGCGGCGCTGAATTGATGGGCATACTCGGGTTCATCGCCCGGCGGCTCCTGCTGGCGGTGCCGGTCTTCGTGGGAGTCACCCTGGTGACGTTTGTGCTGATGCAGATCGTCCCGGGCGACCCGGTGGCGCTGCTGATGGAAGAGAAAGTCGCATCAGTCGACCCGGACGCGGCCCGCATCATACGCGCGAAGTGGGGGCTGGACGATCCGGTCCCCCTCCAGTATCTGAAGTTCCTCCGCAACGCCGTCCGGGGCGACCTCGGAATCTCCTACCGCACCGATCGCAGCGTGCTGGCGTCAATCCTCGAGCGCGTGCCGGCCACCGCCACCCTGGCCGTGGCCGCGTTGGGCCTGGCGATCCTCATCGGCGTCGCAACAGGAATCATCGCCGCGCTGCGCCAGAATACGATGTTTGACTCGGCAAGCATCATCTTCGCCACGATTGGCGTGTCCATTCCGAACTTCTGGCTCGGACTGCTGTTGATCTATCTCCTGGCCGTGCAGTGGCGCTGGCTGCCGCCCTCGGGGTATGGTCCCGCCTATCCCTACCTGATCATGCCGGCGATCACGCTCGGGACGGCCCTGTCGGCGGTGATTGCCCGCCTGACCCGATCGTCGATGCTGGACGTCATCCGGGCGGACTACATCCGCACGGCCCGCGCCAAGGGGCTGGCCGACCGGCGTGTCTTGCTGGCCCACGCCCTGCGGAATGCCGCCATCCCGATCATCACGGTGATCGGCGTGCAGCTGAGCGGGCTGCTGAGCGGTACCGTGATCACCGAACGGGTATTTTCCTGGCCGGGCATCGGCCGGCTCCTGGTCGACTCTATCGCGGTGCGCGATCTGCCGATGGTGCAGGGATGCGTGCTGTTCATTGCCACCGTCTTCATCGGGCTCAACCTGTGCGTCGACCTCTCCTACGTCGTGCTCGACCCCCGCATCAAGTACGAATGAAGACGCAGCCCGCACCGATCACTCACGGCCGCTCAGGGTGGCGGCGCGCCCGGAAGCTGCGGAACCTCACCATCGGCGGCGCCATCGTCGCCGCGCTGATCGCTGTGGCCCTCCTCGCACCGTGGATTGCCCCCCGGGACCCTATCCGCGACGCCGACCTCAACAACTACCTGCATCCGCCTGGCGGTCGCTACCTCATGGGCGCCGACCTCTTCGGCCGGGATGTGTTCAGCCGGATCGTCTACGGCGCGCGTGTCTCGCTGGGGATCGGCGCGGCGGTGCAGGCCTCCGCCCTCACTCTGGGGCTCGCCCTGGGACTGCTCTCGGGATTCTACGGCGGCTGGGTGGACAACCTCATCATGCGGCTGGCGGAGATCATCTTCGCCTTCCCCGGGCTGCTATTCGCGATTGCGATCATGGCCGTGATCGGCCCAAGCCTGTACAACGTGTTCCTGGCGCTGGGACTCGTCAGCTGGACCGCGCTGGCCAGATTGGTCCGGGGCCAGGTGCTGACCATCAAGCATCAGGAGTACGTGGACGCGGCGCGCGCGCTGGGCGCCAGCAACGCCCGGATCATCGTCCGGCACATCCTTCCCAACGTGGCGGCAGCGGCCATCGTGTTGGTCACGCTCGGCATCGGCAGCGCGATCCTGGCCGAAGCCAGCCTGTCGTTCCTTGGCCTGGGCGCGCAGCCTCCCACACCCTCGTGGGGCTCGATGCTCAGCACCGGACGCGACTATCTGCGGCAGGCTCCATGGCTCTCCATCTATCCCGGCCTGGCGATTTTCCTGACGGTGATGGGCTTCAATCTGCTGGGAGATGGCCTGCGGGACCTGCTCGACCCACGCATGCAGACCTGATAGATTAACGCTGATGGACCGCCAACTCTCGCTCGACGTCAAAGCCTGCGCGCGCGGCCTCGGGTTCGACCTGGTCGGCATCACGACCGCGGATCCCCTGCCCGAGGACGGCGCGCGCATGGCGCAGTGGGTCGCCGCCGGCATGCACGGCGAGATGGACTACATGTCGCGCCACATGCCGACGGCGGCGCATCCGGCTCATGTCGCCGCGGGCGCGCGGTCGATCGTCGTGGTCGGGCTGGCGTATCACTGGGACGCATCTGAGCCTCCTTCCGGCAGCCTGCGGGGACGCATTTCCTCCTATGCCAGGGGAACCGACTACCATGCGGTGATGGAGCGAAAGCTGGCGGACCTCTCGAGGTTCTTGATCGGGCGCGGCGCCGGGCTGGCACGGTATTACGTGGACACGGGCCCGCTCCTCGACCGCGCCGTCGCGCACCGCGCCGGGTTGGGATGGTTTGGGAAGAACACGATGCTGATTACCAAGGCCGGCTATGGATCATACGTCTTCCTGGGCGAAGTGCTCACCGACCTGGAGCTGCAGCCGGACCAGCCGGCCGAGGGGTCGTGCGGCCGCTGCCGGCTCTGCCTGGACCAATGCCCCACCGGCGCCATCGTGGCGCCGTTTGTCGTGGACGCCCGGCGGTGCATCTCCTACCTCACCATCGAGCTGCGCGGGTGGATCCCCCGCGAGCTGCGGCCATTGATGCAGACCTGGGTCTTTGGCTGCGACGTGTGCCAGGACGTCTGCCCGCATAACGGGCTGGTCCGCCAGGGCATTCATCAGGAGTTCGCGCCTCGCAAGGATGTGGCATTTCCTGACCTCGTCGAGCTGCTGCATATCGATGAGGTCACCTATCAGGAACGATTCCGCCACAGCGCCATCAAGCGTGCCAAACGGCAGGGCCTGCGCCGCAACGCCGCGGTGGCCCTGGGCAACCTCCGCGACGCGCGCGCGGTTCCCTCACTGGCCAGGGCACTGGATGATGACGACCCCCTCATCCGGGGGCACGCCGCCTGGGCTCTGGGGCGGATCGCCGATCCCCAGGCCGCCGGCGTGTTGCGTGCTAGGCTAGCACGCGAAAGCAATCCGCCAGTTCGGGAGGAAATTGAGTTCGCGCTCGCTGGTTCCCCATAAGTCGCCGGTTCCTCGAGACGCCCGCGGCACTGCCAGAAACCCAGTAAGCATTTATCTATGAGCGTGACTATCCCATGCGCTCGGCTGGGAATGCGTATGGATGGTCGTCACCTACGATGATGAAGCCATTCATCTTCCTGCGCATCCGGCTGCTGGTCTTTGTCCTGCTGGCTTTTGTTCCCGCGATCGGGCTCACACTGTTTACCTTTGCCGACCAGCGGCACCACGCGACCGAACAGGCGAAGGACACGGCGCTACAGCTGGCCCACACGGCCACGAGCAGTTACGAGCGGCTGATCCTCCAGACGCAGAGTGTGCTGACCGGATTGGCTCAGCTGCCGGCGCTGCGCCAGCCCATCGGCACCGACTGCCCGAAGATTCTGCGGGCGCGGATGGACGAATTTTTGTACTATGCTAACATCGGCGTCGCCGACATCGACGGCAACCTGATCTGCAGCGCCCTCCCCACTAACGGCCGGGTGAACATCGCCGACCGGCCGTATTTCTGGCGGGCAGTCGCGTCGGGCGATTTTGCCATTGGTGAGTACCAGGTTGGCCGGGTCACCGGCAAAGGAACCATTAACTTCGGGTATCCCATGCTGGACGCCCGGGGCCGCGTGGGGCAAGTGGTCTACGCTGCACTCGACCTGGCGTGGCTGAACGACTTTGCCGCCAACGCCAATCTCCCGCCCGGGTCAAGCGTTACCGTCCTCGATCGCAAAGGGACGATCCTGGCGCGCTTCCCCGATTCAGATGCCTGGGTGGGCAAGAGTGAACCCGAGGCTCCCATCGTGGCCGCGACCATCTCAGGTGGGGAAGGAACGGTCGAGGCGGCTGGCCTGGACGGCGTGGCCCGATTGTATGGCTTCGTCCCGCTTCAGACCGGACGGGGCGGGAGCGCTCTCTTCCTCAGCGTCGGGATTCCGAAGGCTGCCGCGCTGCAGGAAGCGACCCGCGATCTGGCGCGGAATGCCTTAGCCGTCACCATCTTCGGTACCCTTGCGCTTCTGGCCGCATGGGCTGGGGGTAACCATTTCGTCTTCGAGCCTGTGAATCGGCTCATCACGGCCGCCGAGCGGCTCGGCCGCGGGGAATTGAGCGTCCGCAGCGGCCTGCCCCACGACACAGGAGAATTCGGACGGCTGGCGATTACATTCGACAGCATGGCTGCCGCCCTGCAGAGTCGCCAAACGCAACTGGAGCAGGCGCGGGAAGCCGAGCGCCAGGAGCGTGAACGCGCGGAACGCCAGCTGCGGCACACGCAGGCGCTGCGCGCGGTGGACCAGGCCATCACCGGAAGCCTGGACCTCCGCCTAACGCTCGCTGTCGTCCTGGACCAGGTCGTCGGCGAACTCCACGCGGACGCGGCAGATGTGTTGCTGATCGACCCCCATTCCCAGGAACTGTTTTACGGTGCCGGGCGAGGATTTCGTGGGAACACCATCATCGCGCACCGGTTGCGCCTCGGGGAAGGATATGCCGGGCGGGCCGTGCTCGATCGGCGGACGGTTAGCATCCACGATCTTGGCGCCGCGGCGGATTTTTCCCGCCGGCACCTGGTTGAAGAGGAAGGATTTGTGGCCGCGTTCATGACGCCGCTGGTCGCCAAAGGGCAGATCGTCGGCGTGCTGGAGATCTTCCAGCGCCGCCCATTCCAGCCGACGGCGGAGTGGCTCGAGTTTCTGGAGACGCTGGCCGGGCAGGCCGCCATCGCGATCGACAACGCGGAACTGTTCCAGAGGCTGCAGCGGGCAAACGTTGACCTGACGCTGGCCTATGACACGACGCTGGAAGGGTGGTCCAGAGCGCTCGACCTCCGCGACAAGGAAACCGAGGGACATACCCAGCGGGTCACCGACCTGACCGTGCGCCTGGCGCGCGCCATGGGGCTGCGGGAGGAAGAGATGGCACACCTGCGCCGCGGCGCGCTGCTGCACGACATGGGCAAGATGAGGATTCCCGACAGCATCCTGCTGAAGCCGGGTCCGCTCACGGATGACGAATGGGCGATCATGAAGAAGCACCCCGCATACGCCTTTGAGCTGCTCTCGCCCATCGCGCATCTCCGGCCGGCCCTGGAGATTCCCTATGACCATCACGAAAAGTGGGACGGCACGGGGTATCCGCGGGGGCTGCGGGGAGAACAGATTCCAATGGCGGCCCGCATCTTCGCTGTCGCAGACGTGTGGGATGCACTGCGGTCGGACCGTCCCTACCGTCCTGCCTGGCCGCAGGAACGAGCCCTGAACTATATCAGAGAGCAGGCCGGGAAGCATTTTGACCCGGTGGTCGTGCAGGTCTTCCTCGGGATGGTCGAACGCCCCGCGCAGGATTAGACCCGTACCGGGATTAGTTCGAGCGGACGCGAGGCAGCGGTCCCGCGGGTCGCGGGGCGGCCGGTGCACTCGACGCGGTGATCGCCAAGAAGGGTTCTATCCACCGGTTCAAGCCGTGCAGCACCGCCTTGGCCGCGGCCGAAAAACGATCCCCCGCCAGTGACGCGGTGCCCGAGAGAAAGATCTCGCTTCGACCCCGGCCCATCGCCATCGTGACGACGATGATCGGATACCGCCCGGAGCCGACCTCGGCCACGGTATCCAGCGTTACGTCCAGGTTGCCGTCGATGATCTCGCGCAGCGCACTCAGGGTGGCTTCCGCGACGACGTGGCGCCAGATCCCATCGCTCGTCCGGGCACTGGCGGTCCCCGACCCGGAACGCTCATGATGGCTGAGCCGGACGCGGGCTACGGTAACATGCCCGTCCGACGCGCAGTGCACCTCTTCAAGCTTAAGCCTCGCCGACATCGTCAGATCACCACACACATCGCCGTTGCTGTCCTGCACGACTATAAAGCAGGAACCATGCCAAAATGCGGCCATCCTCAGTGCGCGGCAGTCGGTTCGACGGAGAAGGTTACCGTGATCGGCAGGCCGGGCTGCGCGGTGTGGCCGTCCAGCTGCACCTCGTACTCCACCTGGTGCACGCCCTTGAGGCCTGTCAGGACCGGAGTCGCAGCGCCGAGCCGCTGCCAGATCGTGCCGCTTGTGATCTTCCAGGCGACCACCGCACCGGGCTCGGATGTGTGTGCCACCAGCACCCAGGCGGTGTTGCTCTTCACGACCAACCTGCCCTGCTGGAGGGGACCACCGGCGGACACGATGAGTGACGTGGAGCCTTCTACCTGCTGGACTGGGGAAACCGAGATGGTGACCGTGGTATTGGCGGACCGCGCCGCGACCGGCAGCGCGTTCAACGCCACCGTGACCACTATGAAGACCACACTCCAAGACGCCCGCACTCGACTGAACATGAAAACGTCCTCCTCCTTCGGCAACCCGGCTAACTGGAGCCCTCGCTGGGGTCAGTCCCGTGGCTTTGCGTCCCCGCCTCGCGGCGGGTTTGCCTTTATCGGGATGAGGACTGGGCCTCATCCTTAAGTGCCGCTTACTTCTTTTTCCCCGTTCCCACTCTCCTGTTAAAGTTTCGCGTCACATCTAATGAGCAATTCCCATGCCCATGGCTTCTATGAATCTGACAAGAATCTTACAAGTTTAGTGGGGGTGCTGTCTTGATGGACCTCCAATCTTGCGAGGCCCACGCACCGGCCCTGTGCCTTGACGGTGGTTCCGCGGGGGCAGTATCGTGGGAGCGTGGCCATCGTCGACAGCCATCTGCACCTGATCACCGCCTCGATGCTACGCCGGAGCCGCGAGCGGATGCCGGCCTACCGGCAGAAAGCCGTTGAGTCGGCCCGAGTCAGGGGAAAGACCTTCGAGGAGCGCCTGGCTGAACTGGAGGGGCGGTCGCTAGAGGACCACGCCCGCTCCTGGCTGGCGGAGTTCGACAAGGCGGGGGTCGACACCGGCGCCTTTATCGCCGTGGGCGAGGGGAATGAGGAACTCTCGCGCTTCGTCGCCATCAATCCCAAGCGCTTCATTGGTTGGGGGTCGCTGGCCGACCCTCGTCACTCCGAGGCGGCGCGGACCGTGGCGCAGTTTCGATCCCTCGGGCTCAGCGGGCTGAAGCTGTATCCGCCGATTCAGCGGTTCTATCCCAACGACCGCGCCCTTTACCCGATCTACGAGGTGGCCGCCGAACAGCGGTTGCCGATCCTATTCCACTTTGGGATCACGGTCGGTTCGTTCTACGATCTAACCTTCGCCAGCCCGTTGCCGCTCTCCGCGCCGGTCAAGGAGTTTCCCGACGTGACCTTCCTCATCGCGCACTTCGGAGCGGGGTTCTTCCGAGAGACGTTGTTCCTGGCCTATCACACCGAGAACGTGTGCGTGGACACCTCGGGGACCAACAACTGGCGGGAGTTCTATCCCGGTGGTCCCCCGCTGGAGCAGATCTTCCGCGATGCCGTACGCGCGTTCGGCGCCCAGCGCATCCTCTTCGGCACAGATTCCACAGTGTACGGCGGCTACCGGCATCACATTCTCAAAGAGCAAGTTGACATCATCGACCGCCTGGAGCTGCCTCCAGCGGACCGGGCCGCCATTCTGGGCGATAACGCCCGCCGCGTCCTCCGGCCGCAGTAGGCCTGTGCAACCTCTGCCACTCCCTCCTCGTCGAGGTGGTATCATGGCTGCAACTCGGGGAGGTGGTGACATGGCCGAGATGACGGGCCTGAAGGGAGAGAAAGTCCGGCTGGTACCCCCGGATAAGCACGCACACCTGGAAAACAGTCTCCGTTGGCTCAACGATCCCGAGGTGACACACTACCTCCTCATGACGATTGGCGTGACGCGCGGGATGGAGGAAGAGTGGTTCGACCGTGTCCAGAAGCGGGACAGCGAGTTCGTATGGGCGATCCTGGACGACCAGGACCGGCACATCGGGTTCACGGGGATTCACCGCATCAACTGGAAGCTGCGGCTGGGCGGCACCGGAACGGTCATCGGCGAGAAATCCGCCTGGCGGAAGGGGTTCGGCAGCGACGCGATGCAGGTGCGCACAAAGTTCGCGTTTGAAACGTTGGGGCTCCACCGGTTGGAGTCGGAAGCGCGCGCGGACAACATCGGCAGCCAGCGGGCCCTGGAGAAAGCCGGCTACCGGCGCGAGGGAATGGCGCGCAAGAAGATGTTCTGGGGCGGGCAATGGTACGATACGGTACTGTATGGGATGCTCGATGAGGACTATTTCACAGGGCGGAGATCCTGAGTGTCCAGCCATTTCAGCTGCGTCGGCTTTCCAGTTGACGACATGGACGCGTACTGGGCCCTGGCGCGGCGCGCGGCGGTGGAAGGAACGCGCCTTCCTGTCCAGGATGGCAGCGCGCTGGTACGCTGGGCCCCGCAGAACCAACACCCCCTCACCCTACCCTCTCCCGCCGGGAGAGGGGAAAGAGTCGGACCAGAAATCTGGGCGCAGGTGAGCGAGACTGGAGAGGTCATCGGCGCGACGCCGTTTTTCTCGACCGGTGCGGCCCATGCCCTCGCCGTTACCGGCATCGGGGAGGATCCCGAGGAAGCGCTCGATGGGTGGATCGACGGCTGGTTGGAGCCGGCTGAACCTGATGAGCCCTACTCCGGCGCCTTCCCGCTGCGGGTCAGCCTGCTCGACTTCGCCCTGGTGCGCAGCAGGATCACCGCATTTCCCACCACACGCCGTGTCGAGATTGCCGCCCTCACGCACGAAGCGGAACTCTACGAGAACGAGACGGCCTATCGCACCGCGCCCGGGGACACCTACCGGCTCCCGCTGGATTCATTTGCCTCAACTGCCCACGCGGGCATCGACGACGCGGGGGATTTTGCGGAGGCGACCGCGCTCGCCGGCGGGCGCATCGCGCAGGCACGGCTGCTGATCAATCCCGTGTCCGAGGTGCCGTACTGGTGGATGCAGGTGTCACTGCGCAACGCGACCCTGCACGCCTTCGCCGATCGCGAAACCCTGGGGAAAGAACCTCAGGCCGGCAACATCCTCTGGGCGAGTTTCTGGCTCGTGGGCCGTATGGTCTAGACTCCAAACATCGCCTGCTCATCGGCCCGCGAGTAGTCGTGAAGTTCCTCCCTGTGGAACCACAGCGGGATCTCGGCCGCCGCCTCCTCGATCGATCCGGAGGCGTGAATCAGGTTGCGCACAGGGCGTTTCATGACGTTGGCCACAGTCGGGGAGTCGACGGAGTAATCGCCGCGGATGGTACCTGGGGCGGCCCGGTAGGGCAACGTGTCGCCGACGAGTTTGCGCGCCGCGCTGACGGCATGAATCCCCTCCAAGACAAACGCCACCACCGGCCCCGATGAAACGTAGTCGATGAGCCAGCCGCGCACCTGCCGCCCGATCTCCAGCGGATCGTCGGTGCCCGTCTCTTTCTTCACGTCCAGCCCGTAGGTCGCAAACGCGTCCTTCGTCTTCCCACCCAGGGTGCGGAGGAAACCGTCTTCGCGGGGATAGTGCCGGTCCAGCAGCGGCCGATCCGGCCACACCATTTTCATCCCCACCAGCTTCAACCCCGCCCGCTCGAACCGGCCCACCACCTCCCCGACCAACCCACGTTGCACACCATCAGGTTTGAGGAAGATCAATGTACGCTCTTTACGGATATCCTGCATGCGCCCCCCTGACTGCGTGATTAGTGATTCGTGATTCGTGATTCGACAAATCACAGGAATGGCCGTTTGCCACGATCTGCAGTGCCGAATCACGAATCACAAATCACGAATCACCGTTCGTGTTAGTATCCGATCGCGCACCCATCCACGCGAGAGTCGGAACCACCGTAAAGGACGCCATCCTCAATGAGGATGGCCTGCGATCCTCCCCCTGATTCCATCTCCCCCATCTCCCGGATGGCGTGGCCGCGCGCAGTGAGCGTCGCCGCCGTCTCGACCGGAAAACCCGCCTCCATCCGCAACTCGGCGGCGGCCGAGAGGGTTGCCGGATCCGTGCCGGGGAAACTGAACCACCGGGGCCGTTCAATGGCCTCCTGAACCGCCAGCCCTCCGTCGACAATGTTGGTGAACACCTGCGTGTTCCACTGCGGCTGACCGTCTCCGCCGGGAGTCCCCCAGGCCAGATACGGCACGCCGTCCCGCAGCGCCATGAAGGGCATCAGCGTGTGCATGGTGCGCTTGCCTGGCCCGATGCAGTTCGGATGGCGTTCATCCAGCACGAACCCGCGTCCGGCCCGGTTATTCAGCAAGATCCCCGTCCCCGCGACGATCTCGCCGCATCCGAAACTGGCCGACAGGCTCGTGATATAAGACACGAGGTTCCCCTGGGCATCGGCGACGCAAAAGTACGTCGTGTCGCCCACTTTTTCTGCCAGCGGCCCCGCCGGCACCTCGGCCTGCGCGTGCCGGGGATCGAGGGCGCCCCGCCGGCGCGCAGCATAGTCCTTGGAGAGGAGAGTGTCCAGCGGGTTATCGATGAACCGGGGATCGCCCAGATACGCCAACCGGTCGGCGAACGCCAGCTTCTTCGCCTCGGCTATCAGATGTACGGCGTCCGCTGTCCCCCAGCGCAACTGCTCCGGCGAGTATCCTTCCATGATGTTCAGCATTTCCAGCACGATGACACCCTGCGACGGCGGCGCCGTGGTGCAGACGGTGTGACCGCGATATGTCGTCGCGATTGGTTCGTACACTTCACTGCGGTGCTCGGCAAACTCGCGTTCGGTCAGCAACCCCCCCTGCGCCTGGATGTACGCAGCCAGTTGCTTTGCCAGGTCGCCGCGGTAGAAGACTTCGCGCCCCCCGGCAGCGACGGCACGCAGACTGCGCGCGAGATCTTTCATCACCACCACGTCGCCCGCGCGCGGCAGCGTGCCCTGCGGCATGAACACCTTGGCGGTAGACGGGAACTGGGCAATCACCTCGGCGGATTGCCGCACCCAGAACGCCACCTTGGGAGCCAGTGGAACGCCTTCGTCCGCGTACCCGATCGCTGCGTCAAGCAGGTGCCCAAGGGGGAACCGGCCGGACCCCCAGCGCTCCAGGGCGGTGACCATCGCGTCCACCGCTCCAGGCACCGACACCGCCAGCATGCCGCGCAACGGCATCGTGCGATGCCCGTGCTTGGCGAACCAACCGGTCGTCGCCGCGTACGGCGCGACCCCGCTGCCGTTGACGGCGTAGAGTTTGCGCTCCGACGCCCGGTACACCAGCATGAAGGTGTCAGCGCCCAGACCGGACATCATCGGCTGCGCCACGCCCAGCACCCCGGCAATCGCCACCGCCGCATCGACGGCGTTGCCGCCGGCGGTCAGAATCCGCAGTCCCGCCGCCGACGCGAGCGGGTGCCCTGTCGCCACCATCCCCCGCCGGGCCACCACCATCGCGCGGCTGAGCCGTCCCGTCACCATCTCGTCCTCCTTCTCATGAAGTCAGCGTTGATTTCTCTCAAATAGACTGCGGCGCCTGCCCGTAGGTGAGGCCCTGGAAGGGCAAGTTCATAAGTCAGGGATCACGGGGCATGCGGCGAAGACATGGTGCGTGACGACCGCACTGCTCATACTGCTCCTGGGGTTGGTCTGGGCCCCCTTCGCGAACGCGCAAACCGTCGTGGCCATGGATGTCGCCGAGGATGCCACGGAAGCCAACAGCCAGCCGAAGATTGGTGCGGACAGCCACGGGAGGATCTACCTCGCGTTCGAGAAGCCCGCAGGCGGCTACTCGCAAATTTTTGTGGCGACGTCGGCCGACAGCCTGCGGTGGGACCTGCAGCAGGTCACGCGCGCGGGAGCCCACGCCCGGTATCCAACCCTGGCCGTCGGACCCGACGACACGGTGCACCTGGCCTGGACGCAGTATGACGGCGGCACCGGACACGTCTACTACGCGCGCCGCACGAACCAGGGGTGGAGCGCACCGGCGAAAGTCTCACCGGGGAATGCCTATGCCGGAATTCCGGCGCTGGCGGTCGATGCACGGGGGATCGCGCATATGGTCTGGTACGGGATTCGCGCGGGAGCGCCGGCGGTTACCACGCGCCACGGTTCCCTCTACGAGATCCTGTACACGTCCGCCAGCAGCAGCGGGCTACGCCCCGCACCGAATGGTGCGGGGTGGCACGCACCGGACGTCATCAGCCCCGGCATCCCCGACTCCATCAATCCGGCCCTGGTGATTGATGACGCCGGCCGGCTGCACAGCGCCTGGTATCAGTTCGATCTGCGGAACTACCAGGTGCGGCACACCGTCGCCGACCGCGTGTGGGCGCGCCCCGAAACCATTTCGTCGGGGCGCGCGGACTCGATGGCCGTCACGCTGGCCGCGGGTCCAGGCACCGTGCCTGTGGTGTGGGAGCGGCGGGATGCCGGCGGCAGCCACATCTACTTCGCAGAGCGTACCCAGCGGTGGAGCGGCCAGCAGCAGATCTCCCCGCCGGCACAACGTGCGTTCAATCCTTCGGTGGCCGTCGACGCCCGCGGCCGTGTATACGTGGCCTGGGACAGCAGCGGGCAGATTTACCTCCGGCGCCGCGACGGCGCGTGGCGTGGGGTCGAACGCATAGGCGACCCCCCTGGGAACGCGCGCCCGATCATCGCCGCGGCCGGACGGTCCGTTCTCCTGATGTGGACGCAGCAGCATGGCGATGAGGCTCAGCTGCGGGTGGCGGTGGTAACCGAGACGGGCGCGCCGAGCCCGCGGGCGCGACCGCCCTGGGGCCTGATCGCGGCCGGGCTCCTCGTTGTCACCTACTACCTGCTCTCGGCCGCGCTGATCTGGCGGCGCACCCGCAAGACCGTATAATACAGTGTCATGAAGACGCGGTGGCGTGTCAACGCGGTGACCCGACAACGGTTCGTCCGCAGGCTCCTGCGCTGGTATGCGAGCAACGGCCGCGACCTCCCGTGGCGTCACACGCGCGATCCGTATCGCATCCTGGTCTCTGAGATCATGCTGCAGCAGACCCAGGTGTCGCGCGTCATCCCCAAGTACTGGGAATGGATGCGCAAGTATCCATCGTGGCGGGCGCTGGCAGACGCACCGGCGCGGCAGGTCCGGGAGGCCTGGTATCCGTTGGGATACAACATCCGCCCGGTCCGCCTGCAGGCGATCGCCCGGACCGTTAGACAGAAGTACGGGGGACGGCTGCCCGGCACCAAAGCCGAACTGCTGGCCCTGAAAGGCATCGGCCGCTATACGGCCGGGGCGCTGCTGACATTTGCGTACGGCCAGGGAGAGCCGATCCTTGACACCAATGTCCGGCGCGTCCTCCGCCGGATGTTCTTTGGGAACCGTCCGGTCTCGGACCGCGCGCTCTGGGAACTGTCGGCCGCCGTCCTCCCCCGCCGGCGGGCCTACGACTTCAATCAGGCGCTGATGGACTTCGGCGCCACGGTGTGCACCGCGCGGTCACCGGCATGCCCGCGGTGCCCCCTGCGATCCTCATGCCGCGCGTATCCCCTCGTCTCCCCTGCATGATCTCGTCGCGAATGCGAGCGCACAAGCCGGACACATGATTAGTCGGTGGAAGACATTCGTCAACCGTGTGCACGCGCTCGTTCGCGCCGTCCCCAGAGGTCGCGTGGTCACGTACGGGCAGATTGCGCAGCTGGCCGGCAGACCGCGCGCGGCACGTGAGGTGGGGTGGATCGCACACGCCGGCGGACAGGGGATCCCCTGGCAGCGAGTCGTCAACCGGGCCGGTGGCCTGGCGAGCGGCTACACTGGAGGCCGCGCCGGGCACCGGCGTGCGCTGGCCCGCGAAGGCGTTCGCGCCCCGCACGACCGCGTGGACCTGCGCACCTACCAGTGGTGGCCAGCCCCTCAGGCGGCGCGGCGCCTCGGGTTACCGGCAGAAGCGATGGCTGTCCTGGCGGCCCCTGTGACCCGCCGGCGAAGGGCGCGGGGCGGAGCCGTCGATGCCGGGTGACGCGAGCGATCTGGGGGCTCTGGCCGGGGTGGCCATTGTCCGGCTCACCACCATCGGCCGCCGCACCAGGCGTCCGCGGACGGTCGAGTTGTGGTTCGCATACCATGAGGGACACATCTACCTGCTGGGCCACCCGGAGTCCAACTGGGTGAAGAATGTGTCCGCCAACCCGCGCGTGACGCTGGAGATGGACGACGTCACATTTGAAGGTGCCGCGCGCCTCGCCGACAGCAAGCGCACGCAGGTGTACACACTGTTTGAACGCAAGTACGGCGCCGATCAGGTGTCCTACTGGTACGGTGGAGAAGGCGCGCGGCGGCTCGCGATCGAGATCGTGCTGCAGCTGGCCGCGCACTAACGCGCCTACGGCACCAGCACGATCTTTCCGAAGTGCTCGCGTGCTTCGAAGATGCGGTGCGCCTCCCGAATCTCAGCCAGCGGCAGCACCGCGTGGAGCACCGGCACCAGCGCGCGTGTGAACACCAGTCCCATCACCGTCAGGAAATCGCCGACGCTGCCCATCGGCGCGCCGAAAATTTTCCGGTGCCGCTGGTAGATCTCGCGGATGTCGATGTCGGGCCGCTCGCCCCCGGAGGCCCCACAGATCGCCATACGCCCGCCGGGCCGGAGGCTGCGGATGGTTTCCGGCCAGGTGGCCGCGCCCACCGGATCGATCGCGACGTGGACACCGGCTCCGGTGATTTCCCGCACGCGCACGCTGAACTGTGGAGAGGTGGAGCGGTCGATCGCCACGGCTCCCAGCGCAGTAGCTTTCGCCGCCTTGCCCGCGCCGCGCACGAGCGCCAGCACGCGGGCGCCGGCCAGCCGGCCGATCTGCACCGCCGCTGTGCCGACTCCTCCAGACGCCCCGACGATCAGCAGGTCTTCTCCGGCCGCGAGGCGCGCCACCGTCATCAGCCCGCGCCAGGCGGTCGTAAAGCACACCGGCGCTGCGGCGGCCTGCTCAAAGGATACGCTCTCTGGGATACGCAACACGTTTGCCGCCGGCACGACAGTGTATTCGGCCATCCCCCCGGGAATATGCTCGCCGTAGATGCGGTAGTCGGGGCACATCGACTGCTCACCGGCCAGGCACGATGCACACTGCCCGCACGAGAGGATGGGATTGACGACGACGCGGTCCCCCGCCGCCAGCCCGGGCACGCCTGAACCGACGGCCTCCACGACTCCGGCCACGTCACCGCCGGTGATCAGCGGCAGCCGCGGGCGGCCCCAGGGATAGACCGGACGCCCACCCGGCGGGCCGCTGCGCGCCCAGATGTCCAGGTTATTGAGCGCCACGGCCCGCACGCGCACCAGCATCTGGCCACCCCCCGGCCTGGGCGTTGGGATGTCCTCGAGCCGTAGCGTGTCGATGCCGCCGTGCTCACGGATGACGACCGCCTTCATCTCATCCTCCCGCGTCGGCGAGCATCCGCCGCGCCGCGCGCAACGCGCCCCGCACACGATTGCGGCCTCGGGTTAGGTGAGTGAGCGTTACGCGGTAGGCTTCACTGCCGGGGTCCAGCGAGGCGAGTTTGGCCGCCGGCTCCAGATCGGGCAGCGGGGGCACATCCACCGCCGCATCGTGGCGGAACCGTCCGGCGCGAGTGTAGTTGACCGGCACGAGGATGCGGGCCAGCCGGCGCTGCACATCGTTGGCGCGGCGCACGCGCGGGTCATCAACCGCCGCGTCCGTCAGGGCTGCGGTGCGATCGTAAAAACGGGCGAGATCTTGGCCCAGCGCCTGTGCGTCCTCGATCGTCTCGCCGAGGCTGAATCCTGATCCCGCGGCCTCCTGGTAGGCTCGCAGCGTTCGCTCGAACTCCGCGGCCACGGCCGCAAAGTTCAGTGGATAGAGCGGGCTGTTGGCCGCCCGCCACACCGCCGCCGCGTACACTTTGATGTCCCGCAACAGGTGATCCCGGTCGGCAATCTCCAGCGTGTCGTCTTCGGTGTGCCAGGCGATGTTGCCGCCGCATCCGCCGACCGGATAGTAGTTTTTCTCCTTGAGCTGCTCCTTCGGCATGGTGGACGACAACATATAGAATGTTGAGACGCCGATGTTGCTAAACGACTTGTCGCCGGCCCGCAGCGGCCGGCCGCCACTGCTGTCCTGCCCGGTCGTGTCATGAATCACAGCCCTGGCGACGTCTTCGGCTTCGCTCATCCAGAACACATCCTCGAACACCGTCGCCCAGCGGCACCCCGGCGAGTCGCAGTTGATGTGCAGGATGCAGTTCTCGTCGATGTCCGTCGCGAAGGTGTCGGCGAACCAGGTAGACCCGGCGTAGCGGCCGTGGGAGTGGCCGGACCACCAGGCGATCCGCACGCTACGGCGGAGGTGCTGCCGGTGCTGCACCAGCACGCGTGCGACCTCCAGGAGCGTGGCGTCCCCCGTGGCGTTGTCGCCGATGCCTTGATGCCATGAGTCAATGTGGCCGTGCAGCAGCACGAACTTCTCGGGCTCCACCGTGCCGCGGATCTCCGCCACCAGCACGGGGATCGGACGCCAGCCCTCGTCAAGTTTGGTTGCGTACCGGACTTTCACCGCCCCGGCCTCCGCCAGCGCGCGCAGCCAGGCCCCCTCGGCCTTGTTCACGGCAAGGACGGGAATCGTCGGCTTGCGCCCGATCGAATCGAGGTCGGGCGACCCCCAGATCGTGGTGCAGATGCCTTCGTGGATGCGCTCGCCCGGGCTGATAAACACTGCCGCCTGCGCGCCACGGTCCTGCAGCGCCGCCACCTTACCGGGTGACGGGTATCCTTCGGTGAGCACCACGCGGCCGGCAACATCCGCCGCCAGCTCGACCCGGGCGAAGATGGCGGTGATCGCGCCGGCCTGCCCGGTCGGCACGTAGACAAGATTCCCCCGCTTGTAGCGGCCGTCCGTGGACAGTGACATGGACGGTGTCTTGGCGGTCAGCACCCGGGGTTCCGGGGCCACCACCTCCAGCCTGGCGCGGCGGGGCAGGCTGATCAGCAGTTCAGGCTCGTGGAGAGCGTGGGGCACGCCCGCTTTGGCCAGTTGCTTGATGATGTAATCGACCCCGCGGCGTTCTGCCTTGCTCCCCGAGTCTCGCACGAGACCATTGAAGCGTTGTACCAGCGCCCACGGCGCATCCAACGAAACGGCCGCGGTGACCTCCTGTTCGTGTGGATCCCTCCACATCGCCGTCCAGCTCACGGGAAGATCCTCCCTTCACCTACCTGATTCAATCCGGCGAGAGATGCTCGAAGCGGGTCCCGCCCTTCATCACCAGGCGGGGGCGGCGTAGTGATTCAATCTCACGCAGCGGGTCGCCATCGACCGCCAGGACGTCGGCCAGCTTGCCCGGTTCCAGCGTCCCCACGCGGTCACCGACGCCGCAGGCCTCCGCCGCCCAGGCCGTCCCGGCGCGCAGCGCGTCCAGCGGTGGCACCCCAAAGCGCACCAGCGTCGCGATCTCAAACCACAGCAGTCCGTGCATGCTGTCGGTCCCCACCGCGTACCGCACGCCGGAGGGCAGGATCTGGCGAAAGCGCGCCTCCTCCTGCTCCCGCAAGGCTGTGACCTTGGTCCAGATTACGGGGTTGTGGCGGTCGGTCTTCTCGATGCCGTCGGGGTGGTACAGAATCGCGAAGGTGCACACCAGGAAGCGGCCCAGGTGCTTCATCAGCTCCACGTCGTCGGGAGTCAGGAGCGCGCCGTGCTCGATAGTATCCACGCCTTCTTCCAGCGCGACGCGCACCCCCGGGCCGCCGTGCGCGTGAGCGGCCACCTTCCGTCCGGCGCGGTGCGCCTCTTCGCACGCCGCACGGATCTCGTCGCGGGTGTACGTGTAGGCCTCCAGGGACGCGCCCACACTGCTAACGCCACCGGTGATGAAGAGCTTGATCCAATCCGCACCGGCCGCAATGTTCTGGCGGACGCGCTGGCGCACCCCATCGATTCCATCAGTGGTGGTGAGCGCGCGCCCGTGGCCGTGCGCGCTGGTAAGGTGAATCCCACAGCACAGCAGCCGCGGCCCCGGCAGCACGCCACCGTCGATGGCCCGGCGCATCTCGATGTCCAGGTGGTGTTCCTCACCCATCACACGGGCGGTGGTGACGCCGGACAGCAGTTCCCGCCGCATGTTCCCCGCGGCGCGAAACCCGCTCACCAGCGGCGGCTGGCGCATCTGTCCGGTCTGGTCGCCAAGACCTGGGATGATCGAGCAGTGAGTGTGGGCGTTGACCAGACCCGGCAGCACGGTGCCGCCCGCTTCGAGGATCTCTGTGCCGGCTGGAAGCCGCAGCGCGGAGATCTTGCCCACCTGCGTGATGCGCCCGCCGTCCACCACCACCGCGCCGTCGGGAATGGGATCGGCGCGGGTGCCGTCGATGACCTGGGCCCCGTGAACAGCAAGGACCATGCCGCTGTTACCGCACGCCGTCCGCGGTGTGCCGCGCCTCTCGCAACGCCCAGATCACGCGGTTGCGGCCGCGCACCAGGTGCGCCTGCACAAAACCGCGGAACACCGGGTCGCCGGTCCCCAACTGGTGCACCGCGGCCAGGTCCGGCAGCGGCGGGATCGGCGCCGCAGGATCGTGGTGGAACCGGTCGGCGCGGGCGAAGTTCGCCTGCACCAGCTGGCGCGCGATGCGGCGGATGGCGGCGTTGGCGGCGCGGACCCGGGCATCGGTCACCGGCAGGGTCATCAACTCCTCGCAGTGATCATAGAAGCGGTCCAGGGCGCGCCCCAGGGTGCTGGCCTCGGAGGCGACCGGGGAGAGATCGAACCGGGCGCCGGCCACCTCCTGGTAGCGCGTCAGCGTCTGGCCGAACTCCCGCACGGCCGCCCGGAAATCCAGTGGGTGAATCGGGGCGTTGACGGCGCGGACTACTGCCGTGACGTAGGCCCGCAGGTCGCGCTCGAGGTTATGCTCGTCAAAGATCGGCAGGGTGTCGTCCTCGGTGTGCCAGGCGATGTTCGCGCCACACCCGCCCACCGGATAGTAGCCCTTCTCGGCGAGCGCCGACTTGGGCATCGTCGAGAACAGCATGAAGAACCCGCTGAGGCCCAGATTGTTGAACGACCAGTCGCCGGCGCGGTGCGGTCGCTCCCCGAACGACGCCTGCCCGGTGGCGTCACGGATCGCCTCCTGGCAGAACGCCTCGGTCTCCGGCATCCACGACACATCCTCGTACTCGGTGGCCCAGCGGCAGCCGGGAGAGTCGATGTTCATGTGCGCCAGGCACCGCTCGACCAGATCCAGGGCAAAGGTGTCGGCGTACCACGTCGACCCCGCGTAGCGGCCCGTGGAGTGCCCGGCCCACCAGGCGACGCGCACGCTGCGCCGCAGGCGGCGGCGATGCGTCCAGAAAATCCGGGCTAGTTCCAGCAGTGTCGCGTCCCCGGTGGCATTGTCGCCGATGCCGGCGTGCCAGGAGTCGAGATGACCGTGGGCCAGCAAGAAGACGTCGGGTTCATCCGTACCGGGGATCTCCGCCACCACCACAGGACAGCGCATCCACCCCTCGCGCAGCCGCGTGTGCAGCGCGACGTCCAGCCCGCCGTTCCTCGCCATCCCCACCAGCGCCTCGCCGTCGGGACGGTTTACGCTCACCACCGCCACGCTGGGTTTGCGCGGGAGGCTGTCCAGGTCAGGGGCACCCCAGATCGTCGTGCAGATCATCTCGTGAATGGCCTGACCGGGATGCGTGAAGATGATGGCCGCCGCGCCGCGCTGCTGCAGGGCCAGCACTTTCTGCGGGGAGGGAAAGC
>VBAI01000174.1 GCA_005882295.1 Candidatus Segetimicrobium genomatis
GATCCGGCAGGCCACCGACATCCCGCTGGACATCTACGTCGAGGCGCCGGACGACCTCGGCGGGTTCATCCGGCACTATGAGATTCCGGAGATCATCCGGGTCGCTTCTCCCGTGTACATCAAATTTGGACTGCGCAATGCGCCAAACGTCTACCCGTCCGGTACGCATCTGGAGCCGCAGGTCCTGCAGCTCGGCGTAGAGCGAGTGCGGCGGGCCAGGCTCGGGCTGGAAATGATCCGGCGGTATTCACCCCAGTTCGTGGCCTCAGATGTACACACGACCCGTCCCGGAATTCCGTTCGCCCCGGCGGTGCCGTCGCCATCTGGAGGTTAGGGCCATGAGAATCACCGAGGTCAAGACGTACGTGATGGGGACAAACTGGCGCAACCTCGTCTTCGTCAAAGTGCTCACGGACGAGGGCGTCTACGGCATCGGCGAAGCCACCCTGCAGAATGGGGAAGAATCTGTCACCGCCTACCTGCAGGCCGCCTCTCGGCGGCACGTCATCGGTTCCGACCCATTCAACATTGAGGACCTTTGGCTGCGCATGTTCCGCAACGACTTCTGGCGCGGCGGAGTCTTTGCGTATACCGGGATCAGCGCCGTGGAGATCGCGTGCTGGGACATCATCGGCAAGGTGACGGGACAACCCATCTACCGGCTCCTCGGCGGCGCGGTGCGCGACCGCATCCCGGCGTATGGGAATGGCTGGTATACCGTGGAACGGCGGCCGGAGGAGTTTGCCTCGGCGGCCAAACGCGCAATCGCCAAGGGTTACCAGGCGCTGAAGGTGGATCCGTTCGGCGCCGGCGGCTACGAACTGACGCGGAAGGAGCACCGGCTCTCGGTGTCCATCGTGGAGGCGATCCGTAACGCGGTGGGGGACGCCGTCGAGATCCTGATCGAGGGGCACGGCCGGTTCAGTCCCGCCACGGCGATCGCGCTGGCGAAGGACCTGGAAGCCTTTCATCCCGGATGGTTTGAAGAACCCGTGCCGCCGGAGAACTTTGCGGAACTGCGCAAGGCCGCCGAGAAGATCGCGATTCCCATCGCCACGGGGGAGCGCTGCTTCGCCCGCTACGGCTACCGGGAGTTGCTCGAATCACGGGCCGCCGACATCATCCAGCCGGACGTGCTGCACGCCGGCGGCCTGCTGGAAGTGAAGAAAATCGCCGCCATGGCGGACGCCTACTTCGTCACCGTGGCCCCGCACAACTCCAATGGTCCGGTCTGCACCGCCGCCTCCGTCCAGCTGGGATTCACAGTCCCCAACTTCAAGATGCAGGAGTGTTTTGACGACTTCGTGGAGCCCTATGTCAAGGAAGCGGTCCCCGGATGCCCGCAGGTAGTCGATGGCGCCTTCTCCACCCCGCACGGGCCAGGGCTGGGCGTGGACCTGCGCGAGGACGTCATCGAGGAACATCCGTATCGCCCGCTGCACTTCAACCTCTGGGATGCGGATTGGCACAAACGGCAGGCGCGCAGCGTCGGATTGTAGCCATATGAATACCGCTCGCCTGCAGCAACTTCGGAGTTTGATGCCCCGGGAGGGGCTGGATGCCTTAGTATGCCGTCTCCCTGAGAACGTGGTCCTCCTCACCGGCTACTGGCCGGTCGTCGGGCGGTCGGCTGCAGTTCTCACCCTCGAACATGGCCCGATCCTCCTGGCGCCGGAGATGGAAGCGTACGCCATCCAGGGTGCGTGGGCGGAAGACGTGCATACCTTTCCCGTGTGGCGACTGGTCGACCCCGACCCGCAGGATAGCCTGAACGAGCTGCTTGCCGCCGTTGCCGCGCGTTACGGCCTGAAGGGCCGACGAGTCGGGTATGATGGCGCGTTCGAGGACATCGCCCCGACCCAGCGGGTGGCAGAGCCATGGGCATGGGCATCAGCGTCGATCCAAGCTCTGGCCGGGGTCCTTGATGCCGCCATCGTCGACGCAACGCCGCTGCTCGTTGAGGCCCGCGCCATCAAGTTTCCCCCAGACATCGCACGAATCAAGGTGGCCAATGAGGTCGCCGGGTTTGGGTTGGACGCGTTCTTCGCGTCCATCGACACGGGACGAACGGAAGCGGAGGTGGCCGCCGCAGTGGAATCTGCGATCCTGGCGCGCGGCACAGGCCACCAGGGCACGAAGCATGCCCGTGGTCAGGCCGTCGTCTACAGCGGCCAACAACGGCTGAGCATGAGCTGGGGGTACACGGCCAATACCGGTCGGCGTCTGCAGCCGGAAGACGTGGTGATGATCGAACTCGCCGCCGTCGCCGATGGGTACTGGTGCGACCTGACTCGCATGGCCTCGGTCGCACCTGTCGACCACCGCGTGGCTGAGGTGCATGACGCGGTGCTGGCGGCGCAGCACGAGGCCGTGCGGACGATCAGGGCTGGGGTAAAGGCAGCGGAGGTTGATGCTGCGGCCCGCGCCGTCTTACGTCAGAGACACCTCGCCCACGGTTTCATCCACCACACCGGCCACGGGGTCGGTTTCCGGTACCATGAACCCATCCCGTGGCTTCATCCGTCGTCGACCCAGACGCTGACCGCGGGGATGGTGACTTCGGTTGAACCCGCGGTGTACCTCGACGAGGTGGGGGGGGTGCGTGTGGAGGATAACGTATTGGTGACCGATGCGGGTGCCGAAATCCTCTCTGCTCGTCCGCCGAGACTGTGGGGGCACTCGGTCAGCGGCGCGATGTGATCCGCGGGTTCCCCTGGTGCATGCGTTCCGAGCCCGGTGTGAAAAGCGTCGGGCTGGGATCGGGGGTGAGAGTCGAGCGGTTTTGAGAAGGTGTATCTGGACTAATGAGAGGAGGAGTGGGAGATGCGGCCTGTCAAGAAAATCGTAATCTCGCTTGCACTGGTGGTTCCTCTTGCCGTGCTGGGGTTTGCTCACGTGGCGAAAACGGCGCCGGTCATTACCCGGTTCACACCTCAGGCGAAGTGGTGCGGAAATGCGAGCATCGTCTTCTTCCCCGGCGGACCGGCCGGGGGCGTGTTTGCTAACAACGTGTACAATGGGGCGCGCCAGGCGGAGCTGGATCTCGGGCCGAAGGTGCGCTACGTCTTCTCAGACTGGGATCCGCAGAAGATGACCTCCCAGTTCAAGGAAGTGGCAGCCACCAAGCCGGATGGCATCGCCGTGATGGGACACCCAGGCGACGATGCCTTCTACCCGTTGATCAAAGATGCGGAGGCCAAGGGTATTATCGTCACCAGTCAAAACACCACGTTGCCTCGCGCCGAGAAGGAATTTGCCAGTAGGGGGTTCGGCTACGTCGGCCAGGATCTGTATGGCTCCGGGTTTGCCCTGGGCACAGAAGCCGCGAAACGAGCCGGGCTTCGATCCGGCGATCGGGCGATGGTCTGGGGGCTCCTGTCTCAACCGACGCGAGGCCTGCGGACGAAAGGCGTCGTCGATGCTCTGAAAAAGCTGGGCGTGACGGTTGACTATCTTGAGATCGACGCCGCTACGAATGCGGATCCGCCGGCCGGCACGCCGACCTTCACCGGCTACGCTACCTCCCACCGGGATGTAAAACTGGTCGTCACCGATCATGGAGGGCTGACGGCGACGCTGGAGACGTATTTGAAAAGCGCGGGCAAGAAGCCGGGCGAGGTCTTCGGTGCCGGGTTTGATCTCTCCCCGGCGACCCTGGCTGGCATTCGGGGTGGATGGATCAACCTCGTCATTGACCAGCAGCCGTGGTTGCAGGGTTACCTGCCCATCTTGCAGATCTGCCTGACCAAACTCTACGGATACGCGGGACTGCACATCGACACCGGCGGCGGATTTGCCGACAAGGGGAATGTCGAGTTCCTGGCCCCGCTGGTGGAGAAGGAGATCCGATAAGGAGAGGGCGCGGCAGCGCCCAACCGCTTTCCCTCTCCCGGTGGGAGAGGGACGAAGGGTGAGGGGCGTGGAGCGAGACGGCGACCCCCGAACCGGGACCCGAAGTTCGGCTAAGGAGTGACTCAGTTACGGGTCCCGTATCCGAGGGTCGTCCGGTCTCGCCGAAACCCTAACGGTCTAGGTGGCGCGATTCGAGGGAGCGGCCCGTGAGCGTCAATTTGCTGGAAGTCAGTCACGTCTCCAAAAGTTTTGGTGAAGTCAAGGCGTTGCGGGGCGTGAACTTCTACGTTCAGCAGAATGAGTGCGTCGGCCTCCTTGGAGACAACGGCGCGGGCAAATCCACCCTTATCAAGATCATCACCGGCTACCACCGGCCGGATCCGGGCGGGCGGATCTTCTTCCAGGGACAGCCCATCGAACACCTGACCGTCGCCCGGGCGCGGCAGATGGGGATCGAAGCCGTATATCAGGAAAAAGCGCTGGCTGACCAGCAGGCGCTGTGGCGGAATGTCTTCATGGGGCGCGAGATCGCGACCCGGCTCGGGGTGCTCGATATCCGCCGGATGCGAGAGGAGACGCGGCGGCTGATGGTCGAGCGGATGGGATTCACCTCGGCGATTACCCCGGAGACCATGGTCCGGACGATGTCCGGAGGGGAGCGACAGGGAGTCGCGATCGTGCGCGCCCTCTACTTCCAGGCCGAGCTCATCATCCTGGACGAGCCTACCATGGGGCTTTCCGTTTCCGAGACGCAGAAAGCACTGGATTTCATCCGCGGGATCAAGACCGCGGGGAAGTCCTGCATCTTCATCGACCATAACGTCTTCCACGTGTATCCAGTGGTCGACCGGATCGTCATCCTCGATCGCGGCCGGGTGGCTGGAGAGTTCCTGCGGGACCGGGTCACGTTGGACGGGTTGACCCAGAAGCTGCGTCTGATTGCGCAGCGTGGCAGTCTCAACGACTTCCCTGTGGCGTGACCCCGGTGTAGGCACCAATTGTGAGCGCGAAGATGAATCGCCCGAGCTCGCGCGTTGACGCCGGGGAGCCGGCGGCGATCAATGCGCCCGCGGGGGCAGGGCTCGCCCGGTTTGGGCGGCAGCACGCCCTGCAGATCGGCATCCTCGCCGTGGCGCTGGTCATCTGGATCGTGTTTGTGATCGGCGCCCCCAGCACGTTCCTTTCCTACGACATCTACCAGGCGTTTATGTCCACGACGCCGTTCTTTGCGGTGATGGCCCTCCCGCTCACCCTGCTGGTAATCGCCGGCGAAATCGACCTGTCGTTTCCGTCCGTGATGGCCTTCGGGATGACGGCCTTTTCCTTTACCCTCGTGTACAGGGGTAGCCTTCTCCTGGCGTTTCTCGCCGCAGAAGTTGCGGGGGGTCTGGCCGGCTTGGTCAACGGCGTGATCGTCGCGCGCTGGGGCATTCCGTCGCTGGTGGCGACTATCGGGACGCAGTTTTTCTGGCGCGGGGTGGTCCTGGTCACGACCGGAGGCAACGGAGTGTCCCTCCTGCCGACTCGCGAGACGCTGTTCTATACGACCATGGTGGGCCGCGTGCTGGGCCTAATTCCCGCGCAGATGCTGTGGACGATTTTCATGGCCGTGTTCATGTCGCTTCTGCTGAACCGGCACCGTTTCGGGGCGCACGTGTACCTGGTCGGCGACAACATCGAAAGTGCGCGGCTTATGGGCGTGAACGTGCCGCAACGGAAAATGCTGCTGTTCGTGATCATGGGGCTGGCCGCGGCGTTCGCCGGATTGCTCGTCAGTCTGGAGGTCACCTACTTCTGGCCGACGCTGGGCGACGGCTACTTGCTGACGACCATCGCGTCGGTGTTCCTGGGCGGCACGTCGGTGTTCGGCGGAACCGGATCAACCTTGGGCACGTTTGTGGCGTGCTTCATCATCGGGGCGATCAACGCGGGGATCGTCGCCATTGGGCTCACCGGGTTCTGGACCCAATTGATTTATGGCCTGATTATCGTGGTCTCTGTGACGCTGCAGACAGTGCTGAGCAAGAAGCTGACGTAGGCGACTAGTGCCGTACCAACTCCATAGTTAGACCTATCGCTCGAGCGAATCCAAGAATGCTAAGGAGGGCAAACGTGGCGAATCAAGTTGGTACGGCACTAGGGCGCGGCGGCCGTCGGTATCCGGAATCGATCCGCGAGCCAGCGTATGACGGTGGCAACGTCCGCCGAGGTCAGTCCATGCCCAGCGCTGAGCCATTGCATCGTCACATCGGCCCCTGACTGCTGGAGCAGGTCCGCGAGTTGCTGCGTGCTGGACGCCGGCACGAGTGAGTCGTGCTGGCCGGCAGCGATCAGCACATGCTTTCCACGAAGATCCGGAGGTGTCGCGGGGACCAGAGGGAGCATCGGCCGGAGGAGCGCGGCGCCGGCGAGGACCTGCGGCCTGAGCAGCAGCAGGCTGGCCGCAATATTGGCCCCATTAGAATATCCCAGCCCGACGACCTGCGCAGCATCGAAGCCGTAGGTCCGCGCTGCGGCGTCCACGAAATCCGCCAGCTCGTAGGTGCGCTGGGTCAGATCGTCAAGGTCGAACACGCCTTCCGCCAGGCGACGGAAGAAGCGCGGCATGCCGCGCTCAAGCACGTTGCCCCGGGGGCTCAGCAGGGCCGCCTGCGGAGCGACGGCGCTACCCAGCGGCAGCAGGTCGGATTCGTTGCCGCCGGTGCCGTGCAACAGCAGCAGAGTCACGCGCGATCCGGGAGCGCCGGGTTGATAGCGATGCTCGAATGCCAGCGCGTCGGTGTTGGGCACTACCGTGCCCTCTCTAGTTGGGGCAGCTCGATTGGCGGCAGCCGGCTTTCGATCTCCGCCCGGTGTGGCTCCAGCCACGGCGGCAACACCAGCCGCGTGCCGAGGCCGTCGGCGGTCTCATCGACCGTAAACCCAGGCCCGTCGGTGGCGATCTCAAAGAGCACGCCGCCGGGCTCGCGGAAGTAGATCGAATGGAACCAGAACCGGTCGATGATGTCGCTGATGGGCACGCCCGCTTCGTTGATCTGCTGCCACCACTGCCGCTGCTGCTCGTCGTCGGGCGTGCGCCAGGCGATGTGGTGAATTGTCCCGACCGCTACCCGGCCCCGGGACGCGCCCGGCGTCACGAGCAAGTCCAGCCAGGCTCCGGACCCGCCGGGGCCGACGGCAAACCGTCGCCGCCCGCCCACCGCGCCGACCGGCCGGAACCCGAGCGTCCCAGTGAGAAATGGAACCGTGGGGTCCTCAGCGGCTTCTTTGATGGTGATCCCGTGGAGGCCGCGGATCGCGGCCTCCGCCGGAACGGGGCCGCCGTCCCAGGCGTGCCATTGGCGCGAAAGGGCATCCGGTGCGGCCACCAGCTCCAGCGCCTGCCCGTGGACGTCCGAGAACGCGATGACCTCCTCGTCGAATCGGTGCACGGGTCCTTCAAACGCAACGTCGTGACTGGCCAGGCGCTTCATCCAGTACTCCAATCCCGTCTGCGGAACCGCCAGCGCCACGGTGGTCGCCTGCCCGGCGCCTTCCCGTCCGTGCAGTGCCCCAGGCCAGGCAAAAAACGTGAGATCCGTGCCGGGACTCCCGATGGCGTCGGCGTAGAAGAGGTGGTACGTGCCCGGGTCATCCTGGTTCACCGAGCGCTTGACCAGCCGCAGGCCCAGCACGCCCACGTAGAAGTCGACATTCTCTTGCGGATCACCCGCGATCGCGGTGACATGATGGATGCCCTGTAACGTTCTCTCGTTCATCTGGACGCCTCCAGGCGCGTGTAACGCTTCCCTTGTATGTGTTGCTTCTTATTAGTAAGTATTGTACGACTTCAAAGTGTTCTTGTCAAGGCTCAATCCATTCACCCCCTCAATTTCTCCAGTCGCCGGGCGCAGGTCGCCGGTCGGCCGTGAAAATCCTTGAAGGAGGGGACAGTCCCCTCCTTCCGGACCACTGTATGATGTCGTTGTGATACCGATGACCGCAACGATCCGGCTGGCCACTGAGGCTGATGCCGAAGGGATCGTGGCAATCTACGCCCCCATCGTCCGCGAGACGGCGATCTCGTTCGAAGTGGAGGCGCCGGATGTGAATGCGATGCGGCGCCGCATCGCGGAGACGCTGGCGCATCTGCCGTGGCTTATCTGCGAGCGCCGCGGAGAGGTTCTGGGCTACGCGTATGCCAGCACGCACCGCACTCGCGCCGCGTACCAATGGTCGGTGGACGTGTCCGTCTACGTCCACGCACGCATCCGCCGGTCCGGGGTGGGAAAGGCCCTCTATACCTCGCTGTTGCGGTTCCTGG
>VBAI01000175.1 GCA_005882295.1 Candidatus Segetimicrobium genomatis
CCCGTCGCGCAGCGAGCGCGTGGCCAAGTACAATCAGTTGCTCCGGATCGAAGAAGAGCTCGGAGACCAGGCCGTCTTTCCCGGACCCTCGGTATTCCGACGGTCGGAGCAGGGACCAGGGGACCCGGGAACCAGGGAACCACGCAAACCAGGGAACCGGTGACCCAGGGGCCAGGAGGAACCTTTCATCACGCGCGAAACATACTAAGCCTGTTAGCGTCACACCTTTCTACGTCGCAACGTCTGGAGCAGATATCGGCGTGGGCCTGGGAGCTGGCACATACCACCACGGGCGGCCCCGTGCGCGCCGCCGGCGTGTTCCCCGGTGGGTCGTCATGGGGGCGGCCGCGGTCGGCGCGGTCACTCTGATAGTTATTTTTGGCTCAACCTTTCTGCAACTCTACCGCCTCGAGCGCGAAGCCGCGCGGCTGGAGCAGTTGCAGCGTGATCTGGAAGTTCAGAACGCCCAGTTGCGCGAAGAGATCAAGCTGCTCCATACCCCTCAGTACATCGAGAAGCTGGCCCGGGAGCAACTGGGCCTGGTGAAGCCGGGCGAGATTGCCCTCCTCCTGATACAGTCGCCCACAGACCCTTCACCCCGGCGTCCGGTCTCGAACGGGACGGAGAGGCGGCCTGCGCAGGATGGGGCAGGACGGCAGCCGCCCCCGACCCGCCCAGGGTGGGCCGGCCGGGTGTGGAACGCCCTGCGTAGCCTGTTTGACTAATTGACACTCTCCGCGGAGTGGCCGTATAATTCCCACGCATATTGCTGCGTGGAGGTGTATCCGGCACAGCATGAGCGTTGACACAGGCACGATCGTGGAAGGCACGGTCGTCAAAATCACCAATTACGGCGCATTCGTAGAGCTCCCCGACGGCAGAAGCGGTCTGGTCCATATCCGCGAAATCGCCGATACGTACGTCAAAGACGTCCGGGACTACCTGAAGGAACAGGAGAAGGTCAAGGTCAAGGTCCTGGGCCTGAACGAGCGCGGGAAGCTGGACCTCTCCGTCAAACAGGCCCTCTCCCCTGAAGAACGCGTCGCCCGCGTGCGCGCCAAGACCTCGTTCGAGGACAAGCTGAAAGCGTTTCTGAAGGAAAGCGAGGAGCGTCTTCTCGACCTGAAGCGCAACACCGAAGCTAAGCGCGGCGGCGGTAAGAAACGCAAATAACGACAGTCTACCCAGTCTAGGGTTCCTCGAGCAGCCAGGAAACATCTTCAAACGCCCGCCAGGTGATGTCGTCCCGTTCCAGCGCGCGCGACCGCTCCGCAATATCACGCCGCGCGGCCAGCGCCTGCAAGGCCTCGTCCATCCGTGTCAATCGCGTCTTCAACTGTTGCAACCGTTGGCCCGTGGGCGCCGGGGGAAGCAGTTTCCTGATCTGCTCCAGCGCCTCCCGCTCCACGGCGCGAGCCTGCTGATCCAGGTCCCGCGCCTCTAAACGGCCGAAGGCGACCAGCCCCCGCCGGTTGTCCAGCGCCAGCAGCACCGCTGATCTCACACCCGCAAGCACCTGTTCTTCATCCACCGCTATCACTCACTCCTTGCGTCGGTGGCCCGATCCCCGCTCATGTCCGCCGTCTGGCGCAGTTCCTGATCACGATACTGCAACTGGTACAGTTTCGTGTAGATGCCGCCGCGGGCCAGCAGCTCGCGGTGTGTCCCCTCCTCGACGATTCGCCCTTTGTGCAGGACGAGGATCCGGTCCACGTTCTGGATGGTGGAGAGCCGGTGGGCGATGATGATGGATGTACGGCCGCGCAGCACATTCTGCAAGGCCTCCTGGATGAGTAACTCGGTCTCTGTGTCCACGCTGCTGGTTGCCTCGTCGAGGACCAGCAGGATCTCGGGGTTGTGAGAGATGGCCCGCGCAAACGCAATGAGCTGCCGCTGTCCGCTGGACAGCGTCGCGCCGCGCTCCACCACGCTGGTGGCGTAGCGGTCCGGCAGCTCCTCGATGAACCGGTGCGCGTTGACAAACTGCGCCGCCCTCCGGATCTCGTCGTCGGAAATCTCTCTGTTCCCCAGGCGGATATTCGACGCGACCGTGCCGGAGAAGAGGAAGACGTCCTGCAGCACCAGCCCGATGTGCCGGCGCAGATCGCGCTGGGCGTAGCGGCGGATGTCCACGCCATCCACCAGCACCTGCCCGCGCTGGGGGTCATAGAACCGGGTGATCAGGTTGATGATCGAGGTCTTCCCCGCCCCGGTGTGCCCGACGAATGCCACGCTCTCCCCCGGCCGGATCGCAAACGACACGCCGCGCAACACCCAGCCATCCGTGCCCGCCGGCACCGGTGGCTCGCCTCGCCCCGGTGCGCTGCGAGCCTCGCCCGGCGGCCCGGCCTCCTCAGGATCCGCCGGCTCGGTCGCGGGGTAGGCAAACCACACGTTCCGGAACTCGATCTGCCCGCGCACGCGCGGGAGCGGCGCAGGATCGGTCGGATCCTCCACCGTCACCGGCTCGTCCAGCACCCGGAAGATCCGTTCGGAACTGGCCATGGCCGCCTGCAGGATGTTGTACTTCTCGGCCAGGTCCTGGATCGGCCGGAAGAACCGCTCCGTATACTGGATGAACGCGATCAGCACGCCGAGCGTCACCGCGTGCTGCACGACCTGGCCCCCACCGTACCAGATCAGCAATGCGGTGGCCACCGCGCCGAGGAATCCCACAGCAGGATAGAAGAGGGCAAATGACCACACGGCCTCCAGGTGCGCCGTGAGGTGATCGCGATTCAAGTCATCGAACCGCGCCGCGTTCGCCCGTTCCCGGTTGAACAACTGCACGATAGACATGCCCATGAGGTTCTCGTTCAGGTAGGCGTTGATGCGGGCGATGCGGATGCGAATGGCGCGGTACGATTCGCGAGAGCGGGCCTGAAACCACGACGTCAGCGCCACGAGCGCAGGCACCACTGAGAACGCGACGAGCGCCAGGCGCCAGTCCAACCAGACCATCGCCGCCACCACGCCGACCAGCAGGAAGACGTCCCCAAAGACGGTGACCACGCCGGAGGTGACCATCTCATACAGGGTATCCACGTCATTGGTGATCCGGGTCATCAACCGGCCCACCGGATTCCCGGCGAAGAAGGCGACGGCCAGTCGCTGCAGGTGGGTGAACACCTCCATCCTCAATTCGTACATCACCTGCTGGCCTACGATCTGCGTGATGTAGTTCTGCCAGTAGCGCACGGCGGCGCCCACAATCACGGTGCCCAGGTACAGCGCCGACACCACGGCCACCCCGCCCATGTCCCGGACCTGGATGTAGTGGTCAATGGCGACTTTGACAAAGTACGGGCCGGCCAGATCGGCGGCCGCGGCCAGCAGCAGCAGCACGATGGATGCGGTCACCGCGCGCCGGTACGGGCGCAGGTAGCGCAGCAGCCGGCGCATCAGCCGCGCATCGTATGCCTTGCCCAGGATTTCGTCTTCCTGAAAATGGGTGCTCATCAGACCGGGGCGTCGAGGTCGGCAGCTTCGAGTTCCTCTTCCAGCAGCTGCTTCTGGTAGAGGTCGGCATAGAGTCCGCCGGCGCCCAGCAGTGTGTCGTGCGTCCCGCGCTGCACGATCCGGCCTTTGTCCAATACCACGATCTGGTCGGCGTGGCGGACAGTGGAAATGCGGTGCGAGATGATGATCGTGGTCCGTGTTCCGGAGATGGCGCGCAACTCCCGCAGGATCTCCTCCTCCGTGCTGGTGTCCACGCTGCTCAGCGCGTCGTCCAGAATCAGGATGCGCGGATCACGCGCGATGGCGCGCGCGATCGCGGCACGCTGCTTCTGGCCCCCCGACAGCGTCACGCCGCGTTCACCGACCATCGTATCGTAGCCGTTCGGAAAGCCGGCGACATCCACCGCCAGGTGGGCCAGCTCGGCCGCCTCCCGGACGCGCACGGGGTCGGGCTCGGGCGCCTCCAGACCGTACGCGATGTTCTCGCTCAGCGGCGCTGAGAACATGAACGTGTCTTGCGGGACCATGCCGATGCACCGGCGCAGGTCGGTCATCCGGTACCGCCGCACATCCAAGCCGTCAACCAGGACACTCCCTGTGGTGGATTCGAAGAGCCGTGGAATGAGACTGACCAGCGTGGTCTTACCCGACCCCGTGGGCCCGACGATGGCCAGCGTCGTCCCCGCGGGAACGCGCAGGTCGACCCCCGACAGCACGGGGACCCCATTGTACGAGAATCCAAGCCCGCGGAACTCGATCTCCCCGCGCGGGACCGGCAGCGTCTGGGCATCCGGCGCGTCGACGATCCGCGGGTGCTGCAAGAAGATCTCGTCCAGGCGTTTCATCGACGCCAGGCCGCGCTGCATGAGATTGACGACCCAGCCCAGGGCCACCATCGGCCAGGAGAGCTGGCCCAGATAGCCGATGAACTGCACAAACTGCCCCAGCGTGATCCGGCCCGCGATCACAGCCTGCCCGCCCTGCCACAGTAACACCACCGCCGCCAGGCCGAGGAAGAACGACATCAGCGGCCACAGCGCCCCCTCCGTCTTGATCACCGCCAGGTTCCGCCGGATGTACTCGCGGTTATGGGCAGCGAACGCCTCGGCTTCGTGAGGTTCCTGTGCGAACGCCTTGATCACGCGGATGCCGGAGAAATTTTCCTGGGCGTGGGCGGAGATCACGCTGAATTGCTCTTGCACCGACTCGTATTGCCCGTGGATCAGCGGGCCCAGCACGACGAACGTCAGGCTCACCAGCGGCAGGATCACCAACATGTAGAGGGTGAGGGTGAGGTCGATGGTCAGCATGAACCCGACCGCGATCGCCGCCATGACCACCGTGCTCGTAAAGTGCATGATGCCGGGCCCGATGAATCGCTGGACGGTAGATAGGTCGCTCACCGCCCGCGTCATCAGGTCGCCGATGCGAGTATGCTGGAAGAATCCCACGTGCATGCGCTGCAGATGCGCGAAATAATCGTTGCGGATCTCGTACTCGATGACGCGGGAGATCCCAAGAATGTGCATCCGCATGTAGTACCGCAGGATCCACACCGCCAGATTCAGCCCGATCAGCGCCCCCGCATAGCGCAGGAGGAAGAATGGGGACGCGCCCGCGGCGATGGCATCGACGGCCAGGCGCAGCACGTGCGGGCCGAGCATCAGCAGCACCGCGCTGGCCGTGCCGAGCAACAGCCCGATCGCGTAGGAACGCGCGTGGCGCCGAAGGTAACTCCGCAGGCGAGGGCTCATGGAAGGCTACGCGGTCGAGACACCGTACGCGAGCAGCACGCCGGATGCACGGAGCGAGACGTCCACGTCCCGGTCTGCGCCATCGTCGCTGCTCCACCCTCCGTCGGGCCGTTGCAGCATGAGAAGCCGGGCCAGTCCGCCATCCACGAATGGATCGTCGGCGGGCAGCCCAGCCAGGTACAACGCGCTGAGCGCGTCGGCCAGACGGTCGGCTGTCCAGACCTCCGGCTCGAGGCGCCGCAATGCTTCGAGGCCCGCGGAAGTCGCCGCCGAGGAGGGCCCATCCACCATGCACAACGCCGCGGCGACTTGCGCAGTCACATGGGCCGGCTCCTCGGCAGGCCAGCCCCCATCCCGCGAGGCGCGGAGGCAGCGTGCCGCCCGCATCACGGAATCATGGCGCGGGCCGAGCAGCCGGGCCATCCACGACGTAGCGAGCGCCGTGCAGTAGATCCGGGCCAGTGGAACTCCCGGCCGGATCAGCGCCGGCGGATCGAAGCGCAGCACCGCGGGGCTTTCCTCCCATGCCCCATCCGGCCGTTGCACCGTGAGCAGATAGCCTGTGGCGCGCTCGACATACGAGGACGGCAGGAGCCGGAGGTGGTGCATCCATTGCATGGCCGTGGCGGTCGCGGTGATGGCGGACGGCCGGCCCTGGATCAACCCGTAGGGGAATCCACCGTCTTCGTTCTGGCGCGCCAGCAGCGACCGGGCCACCTTCGGCTCGGCCCGAGAGCGTCCGAGCAGACCTGCCAGCCGTGCCCGCTCCAGTTCGTCACCGTTCTCTTGGATGTAGGCGATCGTCGCCATCAGGTAGGTGTGCATCGAGTTATCCTGTCACACGAACGCGTCCAGCCGCTGCACGCGCACGCCGGCGTGATCCAGCGCCCCGCGCACTGCCCTGGCCAACACGACGGCCCCCGGGGTATCCCCATGCAGGCACAGCGTGTCGGCATCTACGCTAATCGTCTCCCCGCTCTCCGCCATCACCGTGTGCTCGGTCGCGAGGCGCACCGCCCGCCGCGCGGCCGCGGCCGGATCGGTGACCAGTGCCCCGCGCTGGTTCCGGGGCACCAGGGTCCCGCCGGAGGAATACGCGCGGTCGACAAACGCCTCCCGGGCGACGCGCAAGCCCAGGTCGCGCAGCACGGTCACCATCGGCGAGCCCGCCAGCGCCATGACGATGAGGGAGGCATCCACGCGCCGCACCGCGTTGCCGATCGCCGCGGCAAGCGCGTGATCGGTCGCCGCCTGGTTGTAAAGCGCCCCATGGGGCTTGACGTGCTGCAGGTGCGCGCCGGCGTCGCGCGCCACACGGGCGACAACCTCGATCTGGTCCGCGACCGTCGCCACCACGTCGTCCGCGGGCAGCGTCATCGCGCGCCGCCCGAAGCCCTCACGGTCCGGAAAGGAGGGATGGGCTCCGATCCCCACGCCATGGGCCTGGGCCAGCGCCACCGTGCGCCGGATGGTCTCCGCATCCCCCGCGTGCACGCCGCAGGCCACGTTGGCAGAGGTCATGTACTGGAGGAGACCGTCGTCCGTCCCCGCGCCCTCGCCGAGATCCGCATTGAGATCAATCACGGCGGGGGAAACCCTCGAGATAGCGCTTGGCCGCCTCGAGGCGGGCGCGCAGTCGGTCCTGCCAGTCAGGCGCGGCCAAATCTCCCTCCGGCATGAACAGCAACGCCCCGGATGAGCCGAGGCGCAACCCGTACTCGACGCCGGCGTACGGCTCGGTCACGTAGTGGACGTCGCCCTGGTCCAGCACGAGGCGGGGATCCACGCGCGGAAGGACCTCGCGAAACATTCGAATGGCATCCTCTTCGCGAATCACGTCTATATTTTAGATGAAGTTGTGGGATAAAGGGATAAGGGGACAAAAGGATCAGGGAAGGGGAACGCGATGAATTGGCAAGAGTACTACAGCAAGGGACTGGCATATCAGGAGTTCCTCAGCACGTACGGCACACCCCAGCACCAGCAGCGGTGGCAGGCCGTCTATGACCGCGTCCGCCTGACCGATGCCCAGCAGGCACTGCTGGCAGGGTTTGGGCGGGAGATGCACCTGCTGTGTCTTGCGGGGACCTGGTGCGGAGACTGCGTGCGGGAAGGCCCGATTCTCCAGCGCATCACCGAATCGTCGCCGAAAATCTCGCTGCGGTTCCTCGACCGTGATGCCCATAAGGAACTCGCCGCCGAGCTGGCGATTAATGACGGCCTGCGCATCCCCATGGTCCTGATCCTCAGCGAGGACTACTTCGAGTGCGCCCGCTTTGGCGAGCGCACGCTGGCCACCTACCGGAAGATGGCTGCCGAGCAGCTCGGACCGGCTTGTCCGACCGGGAT
>VBAI01000154.1 GCA_005882295.1 Candidatus Segetimicrobium genomatis
AGAGCGCGTGCGGGTCCGTGTCGACGGCTTCGGCGCGCAACAGGCGCGCCCTGGTCTCTTCCACTACGGCGCGGGCGCAGTCTACAAGCAGTGGCCGTGGGTAGCGACCGGGCCCATCTTGCAGTTCAAACTGCGATACCAGCCGTTCGACCGATGGCAGGTTGCGAAGATCCGCGGCGCTCACGGGCAGGTGATCAGTGGATGACGTAGCCGAGCGCGATCCCGACCGCCACGACGATGGCAGTCACAACCCCAAGACGGCGCATGTCGCCGCGCACCCAGGCCATGAGCTCTTTCTCAGTCTGCACCGTGGGGCCGACCACATGACGGCCTGGCCGGAGCCGGCGGCCGCAGTTGGTGCAGACGATCTTGCTGGCGGGGTTTTCGGTGCCGCAGTTGGGACACTTCATACGCTGGGCCCTCCCGACGCGTCCTGCGTTCTACTGTCTGAGGCTTTTCGCCTCGTGCCGCTCTTTTAGTTTCTCGACACACTCTACCGGCACATACTGACTCCCAGGCGGCACTTTCGTCGCCAGGTCTCCTCCATGAAAGTCGGTCCCGCCCGCGACGAGCAGCCGCAATCGCCGGGCGATCTCCAGATAGCGGGTCACCATTGCTGGGGTGTGGTCAGGATAGTAGACTTCAAGGCCCTCCAGCCCGGTTTCCACCAGCGCCGTGATCATCTCGTCTTTGACGCCCCATCCCGGGTGTGCCAGGACGGGGATCCCCCCCGCGCGCTGGATGACCTGTACCGCCTCGGGCGGGCTCAGTTTCATGCGCTCCACGTAAGCCGGGCCGTTTCGGCCAAGGTACTTCTCAAACGCTTCTTCAGTGCTGCCGACCACGCCCGCCTCCACGAGGGCCCGGGCCACGTGTGGCCGGCCTACCGCGCCCGAGGCCAGCGCGCGCACGCGCGCAAAGTCGATGCGGATCCCCAGCGCATTGAGCTTCTCCACCATTTTCGCCGCGCGGTTCACGCGCCCGTCCCGCAGCCTGCCAAGAAATTCCTGAAACCAAGGCTGGTGATGATCGATATAGTATCCCAGAATATGGATTTCCGACTCGTGTATGTCGGTGTTGATCTCTACGGCTGGGATGATCTCCATTCCCACCCGGCGCCCGGCGGTCATGGCCGGGTCGACGCCATCGGTGCTGTCGTGATCGGCGACGGCGAGGACCCCCACGCCTGCGTCATGGGCCAGTGCCACCAGCGCCTCAGGCGCCAGCAGCCCATCCGACGCAATCGTGTGCGTGTGCAGGTCAATCCGCATCAGGTTCCTCCAACTCCCTGACACGGGTGATGGACCGGGCCCGGCCCGTCGACTCGTCCACGTCCACGATCACAGCGTTGAGTTGTGCGGGGCCAGACGCCACCTCGAAGCGCACCGGCATTTGGGTCAGGAAACGTTCCAGGATGCCCTCGCGGTCCATGCCGATGACGCCATCGCGAGGGCCGGTCATCCCGACATCAGTGATGTAGGCGGTGCCCTGAGGCAGCACGCGCTCGTCGGCGGTCTGCACGTGGGTGTGGGTGCCGATCACCGCGCTGCACCGGCCGTCCAGGTACCATCCCAGCGCAATCTTCTCGCTGGTGGCCTCGGCGTGCATGTCCACGACGATGACGGGTGCGCGCTCGCGCAACCGCTCGCACTCCTCGCGCGCGGCGCGAAACGGATCGTCGAGCTGCTGCATGAACACCCGGCCCTGAAGGTTGATGATGCCCACCGGCGTCCCTGTGCGTCCTGTCACGACAGTCGCCCCGCGGCCGGGCGCGCCAGGTGGGTAGTTCAGCGGCCGAAGGAGGCGTGGATCGCTGTCCAGGAGTTCGTAGGCCTCGCGGAGCTGCCAGGTGTGGTTGCCGCCGGTAATGGCATCCGCCCCAGCGGCAAACAGCTCCTGGGCCGTTTCTGCATTGATCCCGGCACCGCCGGCGGAGTTTTCCCCGTTCACGATGACCAGCCCCACGTCGTGCGCCTGGCGCAACCGCGGAAGCCGGTCCCGCAAGATGCGGCGTCCCGGCTTCCCGTGGATATCCCCTACAAAGAGGATCCGCATTAACGCGCGTACTCGACGACGCGCGTCTCCCGCAGCACGGTCACCTTGATCTGGCCGGGATACTCCATCTCGTCCTCAATCTTCTTGGCGACGTCGCGCGCCAGCGCCTGTGCGGCCAGGTCATCAATATCGGTGGGCCGGACCAGCACGCGCACCTCCCGGCCGGCCTGGATGGCGTAGGCCTTCTCCACCCCCGGGAACGAGGTCGCGATGCGCTCCAACCCCTCCAGGCGCTTGATGTACATCTCGGCGGTCTCCTTGCGGGCGCCGGGCCGGCTGGCCGAGATGGCGTCGGCCGCGGCGACCAGGATCGCTTCGATGCACTTCGCCTCTTCCTCACCGTGGTGGTACGTGATCGCATTCAGCACTTCCGGGGGTTCATGATAGCGCCGGCAGATGTCCACGCCGATCGAACTGTGCGTCCCCTCGACCTCATGCGTCAGCGCCTTGCCGATGTCGTGCAGGAGCCCGGCCCGGCGGGCCAGCTGCGCGTTGCCGTCCAGCAGCCCGGCCATCAGTCCCGACAGGAGGGCGACCTCCACGGAGTGCGCCAGGAGGTTCTGCCCGTAGGAGTAGCGGAATCGAAGCCGGCCCATCAGTTTGATCTCTTCCGGATGCAGGCCGTGCACCCCGGCCTCAAAGGCTGCCCGCTCTCCCTCTTCACGGATCCGCTGATCAAGCTCGCGCTGCGACTTCTCCACCATTTCCTCGATGCGGGCCGGGTGAATGCGCCCGTCGACGATGAGCTTCTCCAGTGCGATCTTGGCGATCTCGCGACGGATGGGGTCAAACGAGGAGAGGGTTACGGCTTCGGGCGTGTCATCGATGATGAAGTCGACGCCGGTGAGCCCCTCAAGAGTGCGGATGTTCCTCCCCTCGCGGCCGATGATCCGGCCTTTCATGTCGTCGTTCGGCAGGGGAACGACTGACACGGTGACTTCGGCGGTGTGATCCGCGGCACACCGCTGGATGGCAAGGGCAATGATCTCCCGAGCCCGGCGGTCGGCCTCTTCCCGGGCCTCGGCTTCGACCTTCTTGACCAGCTTGAGGGCGTCGGCGCGCGCCTGCTCCTCAACCTGCCGCAGGAGTTGCTCGCGCGCCTGCTCGGTGGTCAGTCCGGACACCCGCTCCAGCTCTTGCTGGTGGCGGGCCTGCTGCGCCTGGGCCTCGTCACGGGCCCGGGCGAGATCCTGCTCTTTCTCGGTCAGGGTTCGTTCCCGGTTCTCTAGAGCCTCCGACTTGCGATCCAGGGATTCTTCGCGCTGTTCCAGCCGTCGCTCAAGACGCTGCATTTCGGCCCGCTGCTCGCGGATCTCCCGTTCCGCCTCCCGCTTGAGGCGGAGCGACTCTTCTTTGGCCTCAACGATCGCTTCACGTTTCTTCGCCTCGGCCTCTTTCGCAGCTTCCTCGATGATCCGTCGGGCGGCCTCTTCGGCCGACTTGATGCGCGCCTCGGCGACGTACCTGCGCAGCAGATATCCAAGGAGGAATCCGGCGAACCCCGCCAGAGCCATGGACAATATCGGTGAAGTTGCGATGGCGGGTCACCCCCTTAGAGTTCAAACTGTACGTCGCGCGCTAAGCACCTCTCATCGAAACGAGTTCGCGCTACCCTACTTCACAATTCATTGTAGCCCCCGCTGAAAGGGGGGTCAATTGACAGCTGTCGCTTGGGATTTGACTGGGTTTCAGCGGCTCTGGGACTGGTCCCACAGCGGGCCAACAGGCGGCACGGGAGCCGGTTCCGGCTCGTGCATGACCGGCTGGACCCCCGCCCTGGGGGTTTCCCCGCGGGCGGGCCCCTCGACCCTGCTCGGGCCAGGCAGCTCGATCAGCCGGTCGGCCACGCCGTCGAAGTGGTGGGTGTACGTGAAGACAAAGACCTGGTGGGAGCCAGCCAGTTCCCGCAGCAAGGCGGCGGCAGCCTGGCGGCGCTGCTCGTCGAAGGTGATGAACGGGTCGTCGAACAGCAACGGCGGCCGCTTGCCGCCGGTCAATACATCCACCAGGGCCAGGCGCGCGGCCAGATATACAACGTCCACCGTCCCGCGGCTCAGGGATGGCTCCCTGGTTTGTACCCATCCGCCGGCGTCGTTCGACCAGACCAGCAGCTCAATCTCCTGATTCTCCGGGTCGACCTGCAACAGCCGATACCGCCCTGCAGAGAGGATGTTCAGGTAGTCGCTGGCCTTCTTTTGCATGACCTCGCGCAGCGGGACCTGCGCCTGCTGGTGCGCCTCGAGCAGGCCGGCCAGGGCCATCTTGTACACCTCATGGCGGTGCGTGGCGCGGGCGAGCTGCTCCTCAGCCTCGTGCAGCTGTTCTTCGACCAAGGCCAGCGCATCGGCGTCGACGGTGTGGCGCTCCAGTTCGACTGAGCGCCGTCGTTCCTTATCCTGTAGGCCGGCGACCTGCTGCGTCAGCTGCTGAACCTCCTGCTCCAGCGCGGTCAGCTGAAGCGGGGTCAGGCGGCGGGTCGCCACCTCTGGAGTACGCAACCGCTCCTGGAGGCCGAAGACGTCCCGCCGTACCGTTTTCCACTGTTCGACGATGTCTTCATCGCTGCGGCCGGCGCGCTGATCGGTGAGGAACTGTTCCAGCTGGACCCTGGTGCGGGCTAGATCCCGGTGATGCTGCAGCCGCTGCTCCGCCTCTTTAACCGTCGCGCACCCGAGCTGCGCCAGTTTGGCTCCCAGTTCCACTCGTGTGCTTTCGATGGTCCGCTCAAGCACCGCTAGGTTCCGCTCGCGCTCTTCGCGACGGATCTCCGCGCGTGCCCGCTCTCTGGCCACGCGGCTGACCTGCCACCACCCCACCGCCGCCAGGATCGCACCGCCTCCCGCCAGGACCCAGCCTGCCGGCACGCGAGCGGCGATCGCCAGGATGGCCCCGGTGAGCAGGAATGCGGCGCCGCCCGCCCCCGCTACCCGCCACAGCCGGTGGGCCGCCGGGATGTCGTCTGGTTGTTCCAGCTGGTGTCGCAGCTGGCCGGTCTGCATCTCGAACGCCGCGGCACGATCAGAAAGTTTCCGCGCCGCAGCAGTCGCGTCTTCGTCAGGAAGTCCGGCGGCGGTGGAGCTTTCCAGCTCGTGGTCGACCTGTGCAATCTTGGTGAGGGTATCCTCAATTTTCTTGACTTTCTCTTCCAGCATGCCTTCCTCACGCTGCCGGCCGGCGAGACGGTCCTCGAGGGTCACGATCTCGCGGTTCTGGTCTAGCAACGCGCGTTTGATCGTCAGTGTGTCAGTCGCTGTGGTGAGTGTCTCGCGGATGGCGGTCAATTCCACCCGAATGCGATCCGCGGCCGCGGCGCTGCTGGACAGGCGGCGCTGCTCCTCTTTGAGGGATGCTACCTTGTCCTC
The DNA here is from genome assembly GCA_005882295.1 of Candidatus Segetimicrobium genomatis. Classification (GTDB taxonomy): domain Bacteria; phylum Sysuimicrobiota; class Sysuimicrobiia; order Sysuimicrobiales; family Kaftiobacteriaceae; genus Telluricultor. Next base: position 5,418 of record VBAI01000154.1, read on the forward strand.
TGTGGCCCGCAGCACTCCCGGATCCTTCGTGAGCGCCTTCGTCCCCTTCTCCATGGCGCGCACGTGCTGGTCCAGGCGCCGGATGGCGGTGGTGACGTCCTCGCCGCCTCCGCCGACGATTCGGCCGAGTTCCTTAGCGATGCTGTTGATATGAATCCGCTCGAGTTCAGCCTGGGCCACCTGCGCGGTGGCCTCGAACAGATCCTCGGTGACCAGGCCGAGCTGCGCAGCTACGCGCTCCTGCACGACCTTGTGCTGGTCCCAGGTGCGGCCGAGTTCATCCTGCAGGGTCACCTTGCGGGTCGCGAAATCTTTAGTCAACACGAACCGCTTCCCGTCAACCTCGAACTCCAGGATCAGGACGGGCGGTTCCTCGGCACCCCAGCTGCGGAACTCATCGCGGAATTTCGTCGAAGTGGTAGCGGGATTGCCGTACAGGACCGCGTGAATCGCCGCCCGCAGCGACGACTTTCCCGCCTCGTTGGGTCCAATCACCACATTCACGCCAGGAACAAACTCGAACGCCTCATCCGGCAGGCCCAGGAACCGCCGCGCGTGGAACCGCCGCAGGATCATGCCAGAATCTCCTGGCCTTGCAGCAAGGCCACGCCGACCTGCAGGGCTTCTTCCAGCGCCGGACGCTGCAGCTGGTCGGCTTCTGCCAGGCGCGCGCGCATGAGCCGCACGAACCGGCCGAGCACGCTGTCAGCCGGCAACCGGCTCAGCTGCTCATCGTCCAGCCACAGCTGGACCTTCGACTGCACGCGGAGCCGGAAGAAACGGTCGGCATACTCACGCTCGATGGCGGCCGTGTTCACGACGCGGTCCACCGGTACAACGCCGGTCAAGAGCACGTCGCACACGGCCTCAGGATCACCGGCGTCCTCGAGCGTCTTGCGCAGTCCCACTTCATCCGCGGTGCCGGCATCGATCTCCATACGCTTATACTGACGCCGGCCGATGCGCACCGGCGTGACCGTAGCCTGCCCGGGCGCCGCGACCTCAATCATCAATACGTGTCCTGCGCCCTCCTGGTCATAGGCCAGCAACTCAGGCGAACCAGCGTACCACGCCGGCGCGGGTGGAGGGACCACTTCCGACGCGGAGTGCCAGTCTCCCAGCGCCAGATAGTCCAAGCCCAGGTCGCGGATCTCTTGGGGGTGCATGGCCGCGGAGCCCTCGACCTGTCCGCCGCGATAGACCGAGCCGTGCGTCACCCCGACGGCGAATCGCGTCGAACGCTGGCGTGGCCAGCCGCTCAACGGGCTGGCCGGGGTGCCGGGATCCGCGGAGCAGCCGGTGATGGTCAGGTCGAGTGCAGGCACCGCATGGGACTCCACCGCGCGACCGAACAGTACAACGTGCAGACCCGCCTCGCGCAGCCGGTGGCTTCCGCCGACGAACCCATCGGGCGCGGCGTCGTGGTTGCCGGCGACCAGCCCCACCCAGATCCCCCGGTCATCCAGGCGGCGCAGCTCGCGCTCGGCCAGGTCCACCAGCGCCGGTGAGGACCTGGGGCTATCGAAGAGGTCGCCGGCAATGAGGACCACGTGCACCTGTTTCGCGATGGCCAGGTCGACCGCGCGCACGAAGGTTTCTTCCAGGGCTCGGCGCTGGGCGGCGCCCTGCGCCCCGAGCATCTGGAAGGGTTTGCCCAGGTGCACATCGGCCAGGTGCAGGAGTTTGAGCATGCGTTACTCCTCGAGCCACTCCGGGTCGCCCGTGGCCGTATACGGGCAGATCGATGCGAACGCACAGTAGCGGCAGGCGCGATAGTAATCGGGGGTGGCGATAAACTGCCCCGCGCGGATGCCCGACGCCACGCGTTCAATGATGGTGGCCGTCTTCTTCAGCATCTCATCATCGGGGGTCGTCGTCCCGACCAGCACCTGCTGCGGTCCAAGGAAATGCAGCTCCAGCCGCGCGGGTGGCGTGCCGTAGACTTCGCGGTACGCGAGTGCATATAGAGCCAGCTGCAGGCTCTCGCGCGCGCGGCGGTCGGCATCTTTTTGGGTGCGCACATCCGACGTCTTGAAGTCGATCAGCACGGCCTCATCCCCGCGCAGGTCAACCCGGTCCCAGCGGCCCTTGATCCGGGTGAGCCCCACCTGGAAGGAGAACGGCGCCTCGACAAATGTGGGCACCTGGCCGCTCGCTTCCTGGTAGCGGTAGAAGTGTGACAAGACCTCCCGGCCCTCGGCCAGGCGCTGGTCTTCATGGTCGCGGCTGACGAAGCCCTCGTTGACCCACGCGCGCTCGAAGTAGGCGACCAGGTCCTCGAAGGTGATCAACTGCCGGCGGGCTCGGCGGCGGTGGTACTCGCGGATCGCTTCATGGATCGCCGACCCGTAGACGACACGATGGTCGCGCAGCAGCGGCACGCGCAGGATGTGGGTGTACTTGTACTTCAGCGGGCAGAGATCATAATCGTCGACCTGCCGGTAGGAGAGGAAGATGGGTTGGTCGGCCGGGATCAATCCCTCCAGGCCCTGCTGGCCGTTTCCCTTCGGCGCGTGCCGGTGGATGGCCTCGACTGGAGAGGCGGGCAAGGCGACGGTATCCGCCGCGGGGAGGTCGAGAGCTTCCAGCACGAACCGGCTGACTTTGCGCGACCGCACCCCACCGTAATCGCGCGCGCTGGTGAGGTACAGCTCCCGCTGCGCGCGCGTCATCGCGACGTAGAACAGCCGCCGTTCTTCCTGGAGATGGAAGTCACCGCTGGGCAGGATGTCTTTCACCAGCGGATCCGGCAGCGGAATGGGCTCTCCGCGGTTGCGGGTCGGGAAGCGGTCCGCCACGCAACTGACCAGAAAGACCACGGGAAATTCCAGCCCTTTGGCCCGGTGGACCGTCAGGACATTGACGGCGTCCTGATCGAGGTCGGCCTGAGCCACGGGCGGGTCGTCGCCGGCGGCGATGAGGTCGTCCATGTGCTTGACAAATTCCGGCACCCGGTCGTACGTCGCAATCTCGCCATAGCGGGCGACGAGGTCGAAGAATTTGGCCAGATTGGCCACGCGGACTTCGTCCTCCGGCACCCCGCTGGTCGCCAGCCGGCGCACGTAGCCGGTGCGTGTAACCAGATACTCATACAACACCCGGCCGGTGGCGTAATCGCTCATCAGCTTCCGCATCTCGACCAGATCGTCCAGGAGCTTGGCGATCGACGCGCGGCTCTCCAGCGGGACCTCTTCGACCAAGTCCGCGTACGGGCCGTCCGGCTTCGCCTCGCGGATCTGGCGGAACAGAAATTCCAGCGTGCGGTTCTTGCGGTCGGCGTAGCTCAGGCATTTTGCCAGGTCCGTCGCCGGGATCAGGTACAGGGGGGAGACGCCCAGGTAGTAGAGGCTCAGGTTGTCTGCCGGCCGCGCCAGGGCCCGCAGGAACGCCAGCGCGAGGCGGATTTCTTCGCGGTTGTACAGCCCCCGGCTCCCCGTGAACCGGTGCGGCACCCCGCGCATGTTGAGTGCCCGCAGGAACGGATCGGCATCGGCGTTACTGCGGACCAGGATCGCGCAGTCCTTGTACCGGAGCTCCCCGCCCTCGACGCGCTGCGCGATCTGCTGGGCCACCCAGTCGGCCTCGCTGCTCAGCGTGTCCAGGTGGACGTGCTGCGGCGGTCGGCCCTCGTGCTGCGCCGCCTTGAGGTGCTTGTCCAGCGAATGCCGCACCTCGAGACGGTCCGGGTTGTTGTGCTGGATCAGGCGGTAGCCGGTATCGAGGATCGCCTGGGGAGAGCGGTAGTTCCGAGTGAGCACAAGCTGCGCCGCGTGAGGATAGACGTCCAGGAAGGTCAGGATATTGCTGATGGCCGCCCCGCGGAACTTGTAGATGGACTGGTCATCATCCCCGACCACGGTGATGTTCTGCGGGCCCGCGTCTCCGACCAGCTGGCGCACCAGCTGGAACTGCGCGTAGTTGGTGTCCTGGAACTCGTCCACCAGGATGTACTTGAAGCGCTCGCGGTATGCGCGCAGCACTGCCGGCCGGTCGCGCAGCAGCCGCAGCGTGAGCGTGATCAGGTCCCCGAAGTCCACCAGGCCTTCGCTGGCCAGGAGCTCCTGGTAGCGCTGGTAGGTCAGTGCGAGCTCCTGCTGCTGGCGGGCGAAGTCGGCGAGCTCGCGATCCTCGGGGTGGGCCTCGGCCTCGCTGATCACACGGTTGGCGTAGGCGCGGTACTCCGCCGGGCTGCAGTCTTCATCCTTGGCGCGCGAGATCAGCGCAATGAGAGCCTCGATGTACCGGGTCGGGTCGCCCAACGGTCTGTAGGCATCCAGTGGGAACTCAAACAGGTGCTCCCGGAAGAAGATCACCTGCTCGGCCCTGGTCAGGATGCGAAAATCCGGCGTCAACCCCAGTTCAAGCGCGTGGTCGCGGAGGACGCGGTCGCCAAAAGCGTGGAACGTGCTGAGCCAGACATCGGTGTATCCGTAGGGGACGAGCACGTCGACGCGTTCTTCCATCTCCGCCGCCGCTTTGTCGGTGAAGGTGAGCGCGAGAATCTCCGCGGGGCGCGCGTGCCTGGTGGCGATCAGCCAGGCGATGCGGCGGGTGATGACTGCCGTCTTGCCGGTGCCGGCCCCCGCGACAATCAGCAGCGGGCCGGACTCGTGGGTCACCGCGCGCCGCTGCTCGTCGTTCAGATCGGTCAGGATGCGGTCCGGGGGAGACCCGGCGGCCTCTTCCGCGACAGCCTGGCTGAGTTCCAGGGGAAGCTGCCCCGCCGGCTGGTCTTCGAGTGTGAGGGGGCGACGGCGATCCGGCATCAGTCTCTGGCCTGTGGTGGTGAGCCAAGAAGATCGTGCAAGGTCCTGATGATGACCCCGGTAGCGAATCCGCGGCGCTCCAGCAGCCCGGCAAGCCGACGGTAGATGACCTGTCTCGGCAGCCCGCGATAGCGCCGCAGCCTGGCGCGGGCCACGTCGTGCGCCAGCGCGCCTTCATCCCGGTCGCTGAGGGTTTCGCCCAGCGCCCGGTTGATGACCTCCCGCGCCACGCCTTTCTGGGCGAGTTCGTAGCGAAACCGTCTGGGCCCGGACGGAGACAGTGCCAGCCGCGTGCGCACCCAGGCCTGGGCGAAACGGGCGTCATCCAGCAGCCCATGACGCTCGAGGTCGGCGGTCAGCGCGGCAACAATCTCGGCGGAAACCCCGCGGCGGCGGAGCCGATCAGCCAGTTCTTTGTGGCTGCGCAGCCGGATGCTCAACAGCCGGTGGGCCAGTTCCTCCGCCAGCGTCCGTTCCGCCCGCCCGCGCAACTGTTGCAGCGCCACCGCATCCAGGTCCGTGCCGGCCTGCAGGGCGAGCCCGGCGATATCCTCGGGCCGGAGCCGGAGCGTGACGCCGTCGTCCAGCACCACGCGCTGGTGACCGAGGCGCCCCTGCGGTGGGCCGACGCGTGCAACCCTCACGCGGACTACGCTCGACCCTTTGCCGGCTCCCTGGTCGCTTGTGCGTCGTGGGCGTCCGCCGGTGCAGCCGTCGCCGGCTTGGCAAGCCCCACCTGGATCCGCACACGGCGCTCGATCTCCCGGGCCAGTTCTGGGTTGGCGTCCAGGAAATCGCGCGCGTTGTCGCGGCCCTGGCCCAGTTTCATTTCGCCGAACGAGAACCACGTCCCAGTGCGCTGGACGATGCCGTGGAGTGCGGCGACATCGAGGGTGCTGGCCGCTTTGGAGATCCCATGTCCGTAGTAGATGTCGACCTCGGCGTCGCGGAACGGTGGCGCCAGTTTATTTTTTACGACCTTGACCCGGGCCCGCATGCCCTTGATCTCTTCGCCCACCTTGATGTTCTCCGTCCGCCGGATCTCCATGCGCACCGAGGCGTAGAATTTCAGCGCCCGGCCGCCGGTGGTGGTCTCCGGGTTGCCGAACATGACGCCGATCTTCTCGCGGATCTGGTTGATAAAGACCACAGTGGTGTGCGACCGGCTGATCGCACCGACGAGTTTCCGCAGCGCCTGCGACATCAACCGGGCCTGCAGTCCCATGTGGGCGTCACCCATCTCGCCCTCGAGCTCGGCCTTGGGCACCAGCGCGGCCACAGAATCAACGACGATCACGTCCACGGCGCCGCTGCGCACCAGCATCTCGGCAATCTCCAGCGCCTGTTCCCCGGAATCCGGCTGGGAGATCAGCATGCTGTCGACGTCAACCCCGACTGATTTGGCGTACTTGGGGTCCAGGGCGTGCTCGGCGTCGATGAATGCCGCCACGCCTCCCCCGCGCTGCGCCTCGGCCATGATATGGTAGCCCAGCGTCGTCTTGCCGGACGACTCGGGTCCGTACACCTCAATCACACGGCCGCGGGGAACCCCACCGACCCCCAGCGCCAGATCGAGGCCCAGGGCTCCGGTGGGAATCACCTCGACGGCCAGCTTGGTGCTGGCCTCTCCCAGCTTCATGATGGAACCCTTGCCAAACTGCTTCTCGATCTGCGTCAGGGCGAGATCGAGGGCTCGCTGTCGCTCATTCATGACGTGACCTCCAGCGCTGGCCCACCACAGCCTTCAATTGTCGGGCGCAGTCTACCAAACATTTGTTCGCTTGTCAATAGCTCAACCTGGCTAGTCGCAACTACTACTTCTCGTGGCCGCCGAGGGTGACCTCCTCTACCCGTGTGTGGATGGCTCCCTGCAGCGTCAGCTGGCTCTCCATGACCGACACCGCCTCCACGCGCTGAGATCCGACGCTGGCATCGCGGAACTGGCCCAGTGCGCGTACGACATCCCCCCACTGCCGCACGTCGCGGATTCGGGCCAGTGTGAGGTGGGGTTTGAACGGCCGCTCCTCGGGCGGGAAGCGGTGGTGGGTGAGTTGTGCCTCCAGGCCGGCAGCCAGAGCCTGCAGCTCCGCGGCGCCCTCTTCCACGCCGGCCCACACGACCTGTGGGCGGTGGAAACTGGGAAACGCCCCGAGGTGCCGCAGCGTGATGGTAAAGGGCGGGGCCTCGCCGACGGCTTCGCGCGTGGCGATCTTGACGAGGGCCAGCTGCGCCGGGGTGATCTCGCCGAGAAAGCGCAACGTGAAGTGGAGCTGACCCGGTTTGTTCCACCGGATCCTTGCGCCTGCCGTCTCCAGGTGGCGCTGCAGCTCGATCACGGCTCGGTGGAGCCCCGGATCGAGCTCCACGGCGATGAAGATGCGGTGCAGCGCACTCACCCGCGCGCCACGTGCAGCCGGAGCAGATTCAACGCCGCCTGCGCGGCCAGGACGCGGATCCCCTCCCGTCCGGCTTCGGCGCCGAACATCAGTCTCCGGTGCATCGCGCCCCTGCTGTCGTCGAGGCCGAGGTAAACCAGCCCTACCGGTTTATCAGGAGTGCCTCCCGTGGGGCCGGCGATCCCGGTCACGCCCAACCCGACCTCGGCGCCACAGCGGCGGCGAATCGCCCCGGCCATCGCCTCGGCCACTTCTGGGCTGACCGCGCCGCGCGTGGCAAGCAGCGTGGGATCCACTCCGACGTCTCGGACTTTGGCCTCGTTGCTGTAGGCGACCACGCCCTCCAGGAAATAGGCGGAACTGCCCGGGATGTTGGTGAGCCGAGAGCTGATCGTCCCGCCAGTGCACGACTCCGCGACCGCCAGCGTCAGGTGCTTCGTCGTCAGGACCTTCGCCACCACGTCTTCCAGCGTCTGGTCGTCCACGCCGTAGATGAGGTCGCCCAACCGCTCCCGCAACTGTGCCTCCCCGCGCGCCAGCGCGGCGTCGACCTGCTCGGGCGGCCCCTTGGCGGTCAGGCGCAGGTGCACCTCACCGAGTTTGGCGTACGGCGCGATGGTCGGCTCGGTCTGCCGCAGCAGATCTTTGATCCGCTCCTCGACGGCCGACTCCCCTTCTCCGGTGATGCGCAAGACGCGCGAGCGAATGACGGTGCTTCCCATCCGGTGCCGCAGCGCCGGCAGCACGTAGTGCTCCATCATACCCTTCATCTCATACGGCACACCCGGCATGAGGAAGAACATCCGCCCACGATCTTCAAGGTGGATGCCCGGGGCCGTCCCGCGCTCGTTGGGGATGACGCGCGCGCCGCGTGGGATCAACGCCTGTTTGTAGACGTTGCCCGACGGGGTGCGGCCGCGAGTCTCAAAGAAGCGCCGGATATGATCGACGACCGCCTCGTCGCGCACGAGGTCGAGGCTCAGTGCGGTGGCCACCGCAGCCACGGTGAGGTCATCTTCAGTCGGTCCCAGGCCTCCGGTGATGAGGATCACATCGGCCCTGGATATCGCCAGCTGTACCGCGTCCTGGACCCTGGGCGAGTTGTCGCCGACGGTCTGCTTGAAATACACGTCGATGCCGACCTCGGCCAGCCGCTGTGCCAGGTAGGCGGCGTTGGTATCGACGATCTGGCCGAGCAACAGCTCGGTCCCCACGGAAATGATCTCGGCACGCATCGCTGTACTACGGAAACGGGAAACAGGAAACGGGAAACGCTAACAGAGACCTTATGCATTCGCTTGCGCTTCCCGATTCCCGTTTCCGGCTTCCGTTCGTCATGGTGCGGTGAACGTTTCTTCCCAGACCTGTCGCCGCGGATCTTGCTGTACGGGCTGGCCGTTGACCAGTACCGACACGGCTTCGCTATTCCCGACGCGTACCGTCACGCGCGCGCGGGCGCGCCACACGCGGACGTCGCCGGCGTTGACGGTGCCCTTGAAGACTTCCTCGCCGTCGGCCGATACCAGCAGCCAGCATGGGCCGGTGGCCTGCACCGTGAGTTCGACCCCGCCCCCGGGAATGGCCGCCCGCGCCGCGGGGGCCGCGGGCGGCGCAACCTCTGCCTGCGGTGGGGATGCCGGAGATGGTGCTGGTCCCCCTGCCGGATGGGGAGGCTCACTGGCGGGTGGCGGCGGCTTTGGCACAGGTTGCGCAAACTGGTGCAATTGCTGGTAGCCGATGATGCCGAGAATGGCGATCACCAAAAGGATGGCGCCACCGGCGTACAGCGCGATCCGGCGCGTCACCGACGGGGGCACCGCAGGGCGAATCGGAATTTCCGTCGGCAGCGAGGTGAAGATCGGTTCGTGCGACCGGCTGAAGGCCCCCGGGTACGCCTCCATGAGGTCATCGGGATCGAGGCCCAAGGCGAGCGCATACGTGCGCAGGTATCCCCGGGCGTAGACCGCGCCCGGCAGGCGGGCAAACTGCTCTTCCTCGAGGGCCGACAGGTACGTGGCGCGAATTCGAGTCAGCGTCTCGGCGACCGCCAGCGTCAGGCCCTTCGCCTCACGGGCATTCCGCAGCCGCTCCCCGATGCCGAGCAGATCGTCAGGCGATGATGGGGCCCGGTCCTCCTGCATGGTGTGTTTGTTCCATCGCGCGAACGATCAATCCTTTGAGACCGCGACCGCGACGGCGCCGGCCAATGCGGCATTGGCGCGTAGCAGGGCGAGGTTCGCGCGGAGCGACCGGCCGCCGGTTAAGTCGGCCAGTGCGGTGAGCAGGAATGGGGTGAGATCCCCGCCGCGCACGCCAGCGCCGGACGCGAGCTGCATCGCTCGCCGCACCGCATCCGCGACGTCCGCTTCCCGCAGCGCCTCAGGCGCGGGGATCGGGTTGGCGATCAGCAGCGCTGTCCGCCGGCCGAGGGCGCGGCCCGCAGCCAGGATCGCCGCCGCCGCCTGGGGCGTATCGATCTGCCGCGGCGCGGAGAAGCCGCTGTCCCGCGCATAGAAGTTGGGAAACCGGTCGGCTCGATACACCACGACGGGCACACCCGCGGTGTCCAGATACTCCAGGGTCTTGCCGATATCGCAGATCGCTTTGGCGCCGGCGCAGACGACGGCGACGGGATACTCGGCGAGCGCGCGCAGGTCCGCGGATACATCCCACGTCTGCTCGGCCCCCAGGTGGACACCGCCGATGCCGCCGGTGGCGACGACGGGAATGCCGATGAGGTCGGCAATCGCGGCCGTGGCCGAGACGGTCGTGCCGCCATGCGCTGAGGTGCCGCAGGCCACAGCCAGATCGCGCGCGGCGATCTTCATGACCGGAGCCGAGGTCAGCCGCTCGAGGTCTCTTGCTGCAGCGCCCACCGTGATCCGGCCGGCGATGACGGCGACAGTGGCCGGCACCGCTCCGGCGGTCCGTACTTCCGCTTCCATCATCGCTGCCGTCTGGAGGCTCGTCGGGTGCGGGAGACCGTGAGAGATCACGGCCGACTCCAGGGCGACGACGGGCCGTCGGCGCTCCAACGCGTCCGCCACATCGGGGCTGATATCGACGAAGGACGGCAGCATGTGCATCGTCTTTACTCTTCTTCTTTTGTATAGGGCACTCCGTCGGCGGCCGGCATCCGCGCGCGCCGCACGAATCCGGCCAGCACCAGGATAGTGACGATGTGCGGCAGGACGTTGATGAACTGGTAGGGTACGGGCAGGCGCACCACGCGGAGACTCAGGGCATCGAAGTAGCCGAACAGCGCCGAGGCGCCCAGGGCGCCCACCGGCCACCAGTTTCCGAAGATCATGGCTGCCAGCGCGATGAATCCCCTCCCCTGCGTCATCCCTTCGAAGTACAGGCGCGCCTGCTCGATGGCCAGATACGCCCCCGCCATCCCCGCCAGGGCGCCGCTGAGTAATACGCCCGCGTACCGGAGATGGTATACGTTGACCCCCAGCGTGTCTGCGGCCAGCGGGTACTCGCCCACCGCCCGCAGCCGCAGCCCAAACCGGGTGCGCCTCAACACCCACTGGCTCACCGCGACCAGCACCACGCCCGTGATGATCATGGGCGACACCCCCGTGACCAGCGGCCGCAGGGCGGGGAGATCACGCAGGAGAGGGATATCGATGGGCGTGAACCCACGCACGCCTGGGGACTGCGTGGCTTTCTCGAAGAGCAAGATGTTGAGAAAACGGGCTAATCCGCCGGCCAGCAGGTTGAGCGCCACGCCGCTGATGATCTGGTCTACGCGGAACGTGATCGTCACGAGCGCGTGGATCAGTCCGAACAGCAGGCCCGCCGCGACGGCGGCCAGTACCCCCGCCAGCGGTGCCAGGTTCGGCCACGTCTGCGCCAGGGAGGGAAACCGCGTGTCGAACGCGTAGGCGCCGACCGCTCCGAAGAACGTTCCCATAATCATGATGCCTTCCAGCCCGATATTCACGACGCCGCCGCGCTCCGCGTGCACCGCGCCCAGCGACGCCAGCAGGATCGGCATCGTCACCCGGATCGCCGAGGCGAGGAGCGCCACGCTGAACAGCGAGGTCATGTACTCCATTCTCCAACTCTCCGACTCTTCAACGTCCTGTCGCCTCCGCCGCTGGTGTCGCGGTCACCGGGAGCTCTGCCTCGCGCTTGCGCTGGGTCCGCACGTACCGGGTCAGCAGCTCGTACGCGACCACGATGGCCAGGATGATGAGCGCCTGCAGGATGACGATAATCTCTTTGGGCACCCGGGCGAAGAACTGCACCCCCGCCGCCCCGCGGTCCAGGAAGCCGAACAGCAGCGCCGCCGGGATCACGCCCAGGGGATTGTTCTTGGCCAGCAAGGCCACGGAGATCCCCAGGAACCCGAGGCCCTTGGGGAAGTCGATATCCAGGTATCCAAAAAAGCCGAGGATGTCGTTGAGCCCGACCAGGCCAGCAATGCCGGCGCTGAGCATGAACATTCCAAACTGGACGCGCGCGTTGGGAATGCCGGCCGCCTCCGCGGCCAGCGGGTTGAACGCCACCGCCCGCACCTCATAGCCAAACCGGGTGCGGCTGAGAAAGTAGGCCAGGACCACCGCGATGACGATGCCCACCGGCAGGAGGAGATTGAGTTTCTCCACATCGGACCCGTGCAGTCCCAGCGGGGCCAGCAACGGGCCCAGGGAGGGCACGCGCGCCGCAGCCGCCACCAGCGGGGTGCGGACGCGCGGCGTTCCGATCTGTGTGGGGTCGCGGAAGACATCGTTGATCAGATACAGCAGCAGCGCGGACGCGATGTAATTCATCATGATCGTCGTGATCACTTCGTGCGCGCCCCGGCGCAGCTTCAAGACAATCGGGACGAGCGCCCAGACCATCGCGCCGCCCGCGGCCGCCAGGAGCGCCAGCGGCAGATGAAGCACGGCCGGCAGCCCTCTCAGGCTGAATCCGACCAGTGCGGCACAGAACGCCCCGATGTAGTATTGACCTTCTACGCCGATGTTGAACAGGCTGACCCGGAATGAGAGCGCCACCGCGAGGCCGGCGAAGATGAGCGGCGTGGTCTTGAACAGGATGGAGAAGAGGCTGTCGGTGCGCGTGAGGTTGAACCGCACCATCACCGCGTAAACGTCGAGAGGATTGCGGCCGATGGCCAGGATGATCACAGAGGCACTGAGCATGCCGAAGAGGATGGCCAGCACGGGCGTTGCCATCTGCAGGACGAGCAGGCGGTGCTTCATCCCGCGCGAGCCTCGCCGGTCCGCCCAGCGCCGGTCATGTACAGGCCGAGTTCCGCCGCCGACACCTCGCCGCGCGCAAACTCGGCGACCAGCGCACCGCCATACATCACGCCGACGCGGTCAGACAGTGAGAGAATCTCTTCCAGGTTGGCCGAGACCAGCAGGACTGCCATGCCGGAGGAGCGGGCAGCCAGCAGCTGCCGCATCACAAACTCCGTCGCGCCGATGTCCAGCCCGCGGGTCGGCTGGGCGGCCACGAGCACCTGCGGGGCGAAACTGAACTCGCGCGCCACGACGACTTTTTGCTGATTGCCCCCGGAAAGCGCGAGCACCGGCGCCTCGACATCGGCCACCCGGATGTCGTAATCGCCCACACGCCGGCGCACAAATCCACGGATACCCGGCCGGTTCAGCAACGCCCCATGCGTGAACTCCTCCCGGGTGTGGTGGCCGAGGATCATGTTCTCCCACACCGCCATCGGCAGGGCGATGCCGCGGCGGTGGCGGTCTTCCGGAATGTGCGCGACGCCCATCAGGCGGATGGCGCGGGCTGTGGCGTGCGTGACGTCGCGCCCGTCGATCAGCAACTGGCCCCCTGTGATGCGACGCAGGCCGACCAGGGCCTCGACCAGCTCAGTTTGGCCGTTGCCCTCCACGCCCGCGATGCCGTAGATCTCGCCGGCCCCGACGGCGAACGAGACATCACGGACGGCCGGGCGCGTCCCCCGCCCGGGCACGCGCACCTGCCGTACGTCCAGACGCACCGGGCCCGGCTCCACCGGTGGATGCGCCAGCTCCACCAGCACCGGCCTCCCCACCATCATCTCCGCCAGCTGCGCCTTGGTCGTGCCGGCGGCCGGCACTGTGCCGACGACGCGCCCGCGGCGAAGCACGGTGATCTGGTCCGAGATGGCCAGCACCTCGTCTAGCTTGTGGCTGATGAAGATGACGGTTTTCCCCTGTGCGACGAGCTGGCGGAGGTTGTTGAACAGCTCGTCGACCTCCTGGGGCACCAGCACCGCCGTGGGTTCGTCCAGGATGAGGAGCTCGGCGCCACGGTACAACACCTTGATGATCTCCACCCGCTGCTGCTCTCCAACGGAGAGGCTGCCGACCTCGGCCGTGGGATCCAGGACAAAGCCGTACTGCCGGCAGAGCTCGGCCACCCGCTGCTGCGCCTCGCGCATCCGCAGCCGGCCGAATCCCCAGACCGGTTCGCTCCCCAGGATCACGTTCTCGGCCACGGTAAACACTGGGATCAGCATGAAATGTTGGTGCACCATGCCAATCCCCAGCTCCAGCGCCCGGCGCGGGCTCTCGATGGTGACCGCGTGGCCCTTGACGGCAATGGTCCCCTCGTCGGGCTGGTAGAGCCCGTAGAGGACGCGCATGAGGGTGGACTTGCCGGCGCCGTTCTCTCCCACGATGGCGTGAATCTCCCCGCGGTGGACCGTCAGATCGACACGATCGTTGGCGACGACGCCGGGGAAGCGCTTCGTAATTCCTTGTAACTCGATGAACAGATCACTCATCTTGCCATCGTGGCGTAAAAAGAGAAGTGGAGGCATTTGCCTCCACTTCTCGTGCATGCGTCGAATCGGCTCACTTCAGCGTCGCAAGAAACGCCTCCAGCTGCTTCTTGTCGGACGGAACCTTGATCTTTCCGGCGATGATATCTTTCTTCAGCGCCTCCAGCCTGGCGGCGACCGACTGGATCATCGCCTTGTTGTAATCGTTCACGGCATACCCAACGCCGTTTTCCTTCAACCCAAACTGGCGCACCCCGGCCTTGTACTGCCCCGCGGTCGTGGCCTTGATGGTGTCATACACCGCCACGTCCACCCGCTTCATCATGCTGGTCAGGATTTGCGCGCGCTGGTCCGGCTTGACCGTTAACGACTGATCCGCGTCGACGCCAATCGCCAGCCGCCGCTGTACCACCGCGGCTTCGAAGACGCCGATGCCGGTGCCGCCGGACGCGTGATAGATGATGTCCGCTCCGCGATCGTACTCCGCCAGGGCCAGCTCTTTGCCCTTCACCGGATCGCGGAACGCTTCACCGGTGGTGCCGGCGTACTCGCTGAAAACCTGGATATTCTTCTTCACATATTTGGCGCCGGCGATGTAGCCGGCCTCGAATTTTTCGATCAGGGGGATCTTCATGCCGCCCACGAATCCGATCTTCCCGGTCGTGGACTTCAGCGCGGCGGCGGCTCCAACCAGGAAGGACCCCTCCTGCTCTTTGAAGAGCAGACTGACCACGTTCGGCTGATCGGCGATGAACCCGTCCACGATCGCAAATTTGACGTTCGGGAAGTCCTTGGCCACCCGGGTGATGCTGTCGGTGAAGAGGAACCCGATCCCGAAGATCAGATCGTACTTCTCCCCGCTTAAGAGCCGCAAGAGTTCCTCGCGGTTCTCCCCGCCGGCAGTGGGTTCGAGGTCGCGGGTCTCGATGCCGGACCCGAGTTCCTTCTGCGCGCGGGCCAGGCCCGCGTAGGCCATGTCATTGAACGACAGGTCGCCGCGCCCGCCCACGTCATAGACGATGCCGACGCGCCACTTCTTGGTTTGCGCCGCAGCCTGCGGTCCAGGGATCGCCCAGAGCAGCACCGCGACTGCGACCAGGACCGCGGTAGCGATCCGCATACCCGTGCTCATGTCCGACGCACCTCCCGTGGGTGTACCAGCGTGGGGTTGGCCTGCGTACCCTTCGTGCCGCTCCAGGGGAACTCCTGGCACGCGCGGGGCGACCTTACGAGGCGGAGCGAGCGTTGATCAGATGATCGAGTTCATCCAGTCCCACCAGCACGTCGCGGGGGTTGCTCCCCTGGGCGGGGCCCACGATGCCTTTCTCTTCCAGCTGATCGACGATGCGGGCGGCCCGGACATAGCCGATCTTCATCTTCCGTTGCAGCAGCGACACCGAGCCATACCCCGCACGCACAATCAGCCGTGCGGCGTCGGCCAGCAGGGCGTCTTCGTCTCCGCTGCCTGCGGCGGTTCCTGATTCTGCCTGCAGCAGGTCCTGGTCGTATACCGGCCGGCCCTGAGCCTTCCACCAGGCCACCAGCGCCTGAATCTCACTATCGGCGATGAATGCCCCCTGCGCCCGCGTGGACCGCGCCGCGCCCATCGGCAAGAACAGCATGTCGCCTTTGCCCAGCAACTTCTCCGCGCCCGGCATGTCCAGGATGGTGCGGCTGTCCACCTGGCTGCTGACGGCGAACGCAATGCGGGACGGGATGTTCGCCTTGATCAAGCCCGTGATCACGTCCACGGATGGACGTTGGGTTGCCACCACCATGTGGATGCCGGTGGCCCGGGTCATCTGTGCCAGGCGGCAGATCACATCTTCGAAATCCGCCGGGGCCACCATCATCAGGTCGGCCAGCTCATCGACGATGATGACCAGATACGGCAGGCGCTCCACGTCGGTGAGCTGATTGTAGGCCTGGATGTTCCGCGTCCCGGTGGCGGCAAAGCGCTCGAACCGTTCTTCCATCTCCCGCAGCATCTCCCGTAGCGCGCCGGCGGCGGCGCGGGGATTGGTCACCACCGGGATCAACAGCTGCGGGATGTTGTTATAGTTGGTGAACTCGACCCGCTTGGGATCGATCATCAGCAGCCGCACGTCTGCGGGTGTGCAGCGGAACAGCAGGCCGGCGATGATGGCGTTCAGCATCACCGATTTCCCGGAGCCCGTGGCGCCGGCGATGAGCAAATGGGGCATTTCGGTGAGATCGGCCAGGATCGGATGGCCGGCGATATCCTTGCCCAGGGCGACGACGAGCGGGCCGGTCGTACGCTGGTACTCGTCCGACGCCAGCATCTCCTTAATATGGACCAGCGCGGTCTTCTGGTTCGGCACCTCGATCCCCACGGCGGACTTGCCAGGGATGGGCGCCTCGATGCGCACGCTGGGCGCCGCCAGCGCAAGCGCGATATCGTTGGTCAGGCTGCTGATCTTCTGGACGCGGACCCCCGGCGCCGGCTGGACCTCGAACCGCGTCACCACGGGTCCCTGCTCCCAGCGTGTCACCTTGGCCTCCACACCGAAGCTGGCCAGGGTCTGTTCCAACTGCCTGGCGAGCTCCGCCGGTTCCGTTTTGGCCTTCCCCCGGGTGGTCGGCAGGTCGGCCAGCAGTGACGCGGGCGGCAGCTGATACCCGCCCAAAGGAGCTTCTAACGCCAGCGTTTCCTGCCTGAACGCTTCGCCCGCCCCAGTCCCGGGAGGGAGCTGCCGGTCCCTGCTTTGCGCGGGATCTGGGACGCGTTGCACCCCGCTAGTGGGGACGGCGCGTGGCGTCACCGCGGTCGCTGCGTCTGCCGGCCGAGGAACAGGGTGTGGAGGCGGCGATTGCCGGAGCACCTCCACACGTTCCCGGATTGCCCGGCCCCCCTGCCAGATGGCGTGTGTGATGCCTGTTACCGACGAGGTCACGATGCTCGCCGCCGCCGCAGTGCCTCCGGCGATGAGCTGCCAGAAGGCCAGGACAGCGCCGACCAGTTCAGCTGCGATCCATTGAACGGTAGAGAGCACACCCCCTACTGCCGCCGCCAGGGAGACATTCACCCAGAGCAGCGCACCGCCAATCGCGCTGAGGGCCAGGACCAACCATGCGCCTGCCTCGCCAAACGCGCGGCGCAGGACCCAGAGCAGCGCGCCGGCGATCGCGCCCCCGCCGCCGCCCCCCAGGCCGGTGGACCATTCCGCCCCCCGTGGAACGCGAGCGTGGTAGGCGGTCATGGAAACCAACACGACCAGCGCGGCGCCGCACGCTCTGCGGCCGAGTCGCGAGCGCTCCGACGCGCGGAGCAGAGCGATGCCGCTCAACACGCCGGCGAGCGGAATCACCCATGCGCCGTTCCCCAGCGCGATGCGCTGGAGGCGTCCCAGGACCAGAGGCACGCCCGTGGCATCAGGGAGAAACGACAGTGCCAGCACCAGCCCGGCGACCAGCGCGACGGCACCGGCGGCATGAAGGCGGTTGGTGGCCCGTTTCCTGCGCGCCATACGCTCTTACCCCTTGGTGAAGAACAGTACCGCCGCGCCGGCGACGGCCGGGATTGCCGCCAGGAACGAGAGTCGCGCCGCCTCCTCTTTGCGCAACCCCATCCAGATCCCCGCGGTGATCGCGGTGATCAGATGCAACCCTGCTTCCAGGAGGATACCGGGACGGGAGATTCCGAGAAACGCCTCGGCGAAGATGAGGTGCGCCGTGCTGCTAACCGGGAGAAACTCCTTCAGCCCCTGGACCAGGCCCAGGATGACCATATCCAGCACGAATGCGCTCCTTTGAAAGGTGCGATGTCAGGTGCGTCCAAATGTTCGACCCAACACGTTCTATGCTCCCGGAGGGCTCTCCTTCAGTACCGGTACCAGAGGGCGTCCCAGGCATCCCAGAAGGTCTTCCCGGCCGCCCTGACCGTGCGCGGACCGACCAGCTCGACGCCGGTGCGGCCTTCGAATGACGCGAGTCGATCGGGAGTGGCCAGCTCCACCTGGAAGGTGACCGGAGGCGCAAACGTGAGTGGCTTCGGCCACCGCGGGCGATTCCCCAGCGCCTCGGCGGCTTTGGTTTCGATCAGCGTGCGCGCGTCCAGGGGGGCGAGATGGACGGCGGAAAACCGCCCCAGGCCTTTCTTCACCGGCGCGGTGACCACCGTTGGGCCGATAAGTTCACGCACTTCCGTGCACGTGGCGTCATCCCCGGCCACGAAGACCGCCGGCACGTTCCACGATCCCGCGATGGCGGCCACAATGCCCGATTCGCCGACCGGTGTCCCGTTGATGGTGGCCAGGTACCATGCTTCTGACGAGACGGTGTGGGACAAGACGCCGCCGGGCGTACCGGCTTTGGCGTGCGCGCCGACAAACAGGACCGCGTCGCACCCTTGGGTCAGCGGCTCGACATACCTGGCCCAGGCGTGGCCCAGGACGTAGCGAGCGCCCTCTTCCAACCGGTCGGGAATGAGACTCATGAACCCGCGCGCGCCTTCGTATCCGCCCCCATGACCATCGACCACGATGATCTCGTCGACCTTCGCCCGCCTGCAGGCCCGGACGATCGCGTTGATCTCCTCGGTGTAGAGCCTCCGGCCTTCCTCATAGAGGGGGGTCCGGCCGCCGGTATGCTCCCACGACGTGACCCCCGCCACCCCTTCGATATCGGCCCACACCATCACACGCATCGAGACTCCCTCTGTCCCCGCGACCGTCTCACCGCTCAGCCGTCAAGGAAGCGCCGCAGGCCGCGGAAGTCCTTCCTGAGCATCCGCACCCAGTCTCTCCTGTACAGGGCCATGGCGGGATGGTACAGAGGGAGAAGGGTGACGCGCCCGCGCGCGATGGAGCGGCCATGCACGTCGGCGATCTTGCGTCCTGGGAGAAAATAGTCCAGCGCGATCCGGCCGAGAGTGACGATGACCTTCGGACGCAGGAGACGGAGCTGTTCTTCCAGCCACGGGGCGCAGGCGATGATCTCCTCGGGCGCAGGCGCGCGGTTGCGACCGGGCGGAGGTCCTGAGACGGGACGGGACTTCACGACGTTGGTGATGTACACGTCCTCGCGCGACAGCCCGATGGACGCCAGCAACTCGTCGAGGAACTTGCCGGCCGCGCCGACAAAGGGCTGGCCCGAGAGATCCTCCTGCCGGCCGGGCGCCTCGCCGACGAACATGATCCGCGCGGACGCTGGACCGGCCCCGGGCACGGCCTGGGTGC
>VBAI01000112.1 GCA_005882295.1 Candidatus Segetimicrobium genomatis
TCAACTGCATGCCGTAGCAGATGCCTAAGGCAGGTATGCGCCCGTCGAAGATGCGGGGGTCGCAATGCGGCGCGCCGGGCTCATAGACGCTGGCCGGCCCCCCGGACAGGATGAGACCTTTCGGACGGAGCGCCTGGATTTCATCGACTGGCGTGTCGTACGGAAGAATCAGGCTGCGGACTTTGGCCTCCCGCACTCGCCGGGCGATGAGCTGGGCGTACTGGGCCCCGAAGTCGAGCACGACAATGGTGTCTGGGGTCAGGGGTCGGGGGTCAAGAACGTCAGGAACGTCAGGCGCCTGAAGTTGGGGACCGGGACGCCCAACCAGCGTCATGCAAATTCTCTCCGTAACGCGGTCACGAGCCCGTTGAGCATGCGTCCTACCTGAGCGTAATCCGCATCAAGTTCTTGCCACTCTGCCTCCTCAAGCAAGACTAGATCTCGGGCGAACGACAGCAGCGCGCGGGCCTCCGCCTGCGAAGCTCTGGCTACGACACAGAATTGCGCGTAGTCCTTTCGCGTACCACGAGCATGGCCTTCCGCGATGTTCGCAAAAACCGCCACTGCAGCGCGCCTCAATTGTTGCGTGAGGCCAAAACGTTCTTCCGATGGGAACGTTTCAGTCACTCGATATACGCGCAAGGCGAGGTCGTACGCTTTCTTCCAAACGTCTAGCTCCTTGTAACGCTCGGGCGTCACACATGACCTCCGCCCTCACCCGTATGGCAACATCTTCATCTGACACCTGGCCCCCGACCCCTGGCCCCGGCATCATCGCCCCTGGCCGACCTTCTGCGCGAATTGCAGTCCCTTGCCCTCAGTCGGAAGCGTGGGCGCAATGATGACCTCGGCCTGATGCATCTCCGCAATCGTCCGCGCACCACACATCCCCATCGCCGTGCGCAGGGCGTCTGCCAGGTTCTGGGATCCATCGTCGGTCTCTGCGGGCCCGAGCAGGATTTGCCGGAGGGTCGCCCCAGTTCCCACTTTGATCCGCGTGCCCCGTGGGAGCGCGGCGTGCGGGGTTGCCATCCCCCAGTGGAACCCTCTGCCGGGAGCTTCCTCCGCGCGGGCCAGCGCCGACCCCAGCATCACCGCATCGGCACCGCAGGCCACAGCCTTCGCCACGTCGCCTCCCACGGCGATCCCGCCGTCCGCCACCACCGGCACGTAGCGTCCGGTGCGGCGACAAAATTCGTCCCGCGCCGCGGCGGCATCCGCCACCGCCGTCGCCTGGGGCACCCCCACACCCAGCACGCGCCGGCTCGTGCAGGCCGCACCAGGCCCCACGCCGACGAACAGTCCGGCCGCACCAGCGTCCAGCAGCGCCATCGCCGCGTCGTACCCGACGCAGTTTCCCACCATGACCGGCACATCCACCCGGTCGATGAGATCGCGCACGGAGACGGAGCGGCCCCGTGAGGAGTGATGGCGATCGGTGACCACGGTCGACTGGAGGGCGAGCAGGTGAGCGCCGGCGTCCTCGGCCAGCGGCAGCAGCTGCGGGGCGCGCGCGGGCGTCAGCGAGACGCAGGCCACCGCTCCTGCGTCCACAATGGAACGGATCCGCGCGGTGACGAGGTGGTCCTTGATCGGTTCCTGGTACAGCTGTTGCAGGATCCCGACGACCTCCTCGGGGGCGGCGGCGGCGATGCGCTCCAGCGGTTCGCTCGGATCATCGTACCGGGTCTGGACGCCCTCAAGGTTGAGCACCGCCAGGGCCCCCAACTCTGACACCTGCACGGCCATCGCCGGATCGACCACACTGTCCATGGCGGCGGCCATGAAGGGCAGCGCGAACCGGTGAGTCCCGACCGACCAGGAGAGATCGACATCCTGAGGATCGACCGTGGTCGAGGCCGGGACCAGGGCGATTTCGTCAAAACTGTAGGCTCGCCGTGCGGCTCGGGTCCGTCCGATGAACTCCATCAGCGCACTACGCGGGCGGGGCGGCCGTGGGTGAAGTGGCGAACCGCCGGCGCGTCGTCCGCACCAGGCTCTTGACCATAAATCTCCGGCTTCAGCACGCAGATGAACGGCAGGTTACGATACCGGCCGCCGTAGTCGAGGCCATATCCGACCACGAACTTGTCGGGGATCTCAAATCCGCGGTAGTCGATCGGGACGTGCCGCAGCCGGCGTGGGACTTTGTCCAGAAGGGCGCAGACCTTCAGGCTCGCGGGATAGCGCGCCTTGAGCGTTTCCAGCAGGTAGTCCATCGTCAGGCCGGTATCGATGATGTCGTCCACGATGATCACATGCCGGCCTTCGATCGATTGATCGAGGTCTTTCAGAATCCGAACGATTCCGGAGCTCTCTGTCTTGACTCCGTACGAACTCGTGGCCATAAAGTCCAGCTGGCAGGCGATGGAGACCTGGCGGATGAGGTCGGACACAAATAGAACCGCTCCCGTCAGGATCGCGACCAGGAGCGGTTCTTTGCCGTTATAGTCGGTGCTGATCGTCCGTCCCAGCTCCCGGATTCGGGTCTGCAACACCTCCTCCGGGATGAGGATTTCATCGATGTCGTCAAGGAGCGCCACGCGCCCTACCTCCCGGGAAATTTGGGTTCATTATAGGCAGCACCCTCCGTAGTGTCAATGAACGGGTTGGCGTCATTCTCTCCAATTGTTCGTGTTTTTGGCCAGGAGCTAACGCGCAAGCGCCGGAGTGGGACGGCTGCCGGGTTTGACCAGCGGGATACCCTGGCGGCAGAGTTCGCACATTCCCGGAATGAAGGCCGGAGCCTCGATCGATGCCAGGGCGTCGAAGCGGCAGTCAAAGCCCAGCGGGCCCGCGCTCCGGTCGACGATCGCCCCGATCCCCACGACTACGCCGCCGAGCCGCTCGGCGAGACGCTTCACTTCCCTGGTCGCTGCCCCCGTGGTGACAACGTCCTCGACGAGCAGGACGCGCTCTCCGGAGGTGAGGGAAAACGAGCGGCGCAACTCAAACTTTCCTTCCATACGCTCGGCAAAGAGCGCCCGGCCGCCCAGGGCCCGAGCGACTTCATGCGCGATGATCATCCCTCCGTAGGCCGGCCCGATCACGACCTGGGGGCGCAGAGCACGGAACCGATCGGCCAGCGCGCTGCCGACGGTCGCGGCGTGCACGGGATGCTGGAGCAGCAGCGCGCACTGCACGTACTGGGGACTATGCATCCCGGAGCTCAGCAGAAAGTGTCCGCTCTGGAATGCCTCGGTCTGTTTGAGGAGCTCGATCACCGCAGCTGCTTCCATACCTAAGACTTCCCGATGGCCGCCTCCATTTCCTGGACCATGCGGGCGACCACCGCGACTGGATCCGCAGCGCCCAGGACCGGGCGCCCGACCACCAGAAAGTCCGCCCCGGCCTGCACGGCGTCGGCCGGTGTGGTGATCCGGCGCTGATCGCCCGAGGGGGCACCGGCAGGACGGATGCCTGGCGTCACCACCACGAACTCCCGGCCGCAGGCGGCCTTGATCGCGGCGGTCTCCAGGGCCGATGCGATCACCCCATCCAGTCCGCACCATTTCGCGCGCGCCGCGGCGTCAACCACGGCGGCGAGCACCTCGGGGCCATCCTGCTCACTGGTCAATCGCGTGACGCCGAGGAGCAACGGACGGAAGGTGATTCGTGATTCGTGATTCGTGATTCGCGAAGACGCGACGGGTGACTGGGGGCTAGCGACTGACTCGATGTCGTCGAGGACATGGACGGCCTCGCGTAGGGCGTCCTCCCCCGCCGCGACGTGAAGGTTGATCATCTCCGCCCCGAGACGGACCGCAGCGTCCACGGCCGAGGCGACCGTGCGCGGGATGTCATGAAATTTGAGATCAAGGAAGACCCGCTTCCCACGCTCACGCACCGCCGCCACGGCCTGTGGACCGGCCGCGGTGAACAGTTCTGATCCTACTTTGAACCACGTCACCGAGGATGCCAGCGCATCGACCAGCCGCGCGGCATCATGGAGGGCCGGAACATCGAGCGCGACGATGAGACGCTCTCGCGCGGGAACCAACGACCTGACCCCGGAGTCCGCAGGCTTAGATCCGAGCCGCTCGATCTGCACTCTATGATCCATGTGCCGTGACGTTCAGCGAGCCGATCACGTCCACGATGTCATGCAGCTGATGCTCTTGGAGATACCGCTCCAGCCCCACGCGGATCTCTGCTGCAACGCCGGGACGGTCGATGACTGCCGACCCCACCGCGACGGCCCGCGCACCGGCAATCAGAAACTCCAGCGCGTCCTCGGCCGAGGCAATCCCACCCATTCCGATGACGGGAATCTGGCAGTGGCGGGCGACCTCCCACACCATGTGGACGGCGATCGGCCTGATCGCCGGGCCCGACAGCCCTCCGGTGCCCGCCCCCAGCTTGGGCCGCCGGGTCTGGATGTCGATGGCGAGGCCGACCAGGGTATTGATCAGCGACAGCGCATCGGCCCCGGCCTCCTCCGCCGCACGCGCGATCGACACGATGTCGGTCACGTTCGGGGTGAGTTTGACAAACAGGGGGCGCGTGCACACGGCGCGGACCGCGGCCACCACTTCCCGGGTCAGCTGCGGATCCACGCCGAAGATGAGGCCGCGATCCACGTTGGGGCAGGACACGTTGAGTTCAACCGCCGCTACCCCCTCCTCCCGGCTCAGCCACTCCGCGAGCGTGACAAACTCGCGGACGGTCTCGCCCGCGATGCTGACGATCAGCGGGATGCGTAGCGTCCGCAGAAATGGGAGGTCTTTCGTCACAAAGCCGGCCAGCCCATGGTTGGGCAGACCCTGCGAATTCAGCCATCCACCCACGGTCGGCACCACCTGGGGGTACGGGTGGCCGGGGCGAGGATCGAGCGTGACCGATTTCGTCACGAACGCGGCGAAACTGGGGAGATCAACGACGCTTTGCACCTCTCGTCCAAATCCCAGCGGGCCGGGGGCGGCCAGGACCGGATGGGCGAACTTGATACCCGCGATCTCAACAGCTAAAGACGGGACTGGGGACTGGGGACTAGGGCCTCGAGCGGCGTTGGTGATTCGTGATTCGTGATTCGTGATTCGCATAGGGTGATCCGTCATCGCGAGCGCAGCGAAGCGATCTCCTCTGAGCAGGAGATTGCTTCGCCCCTCCGGGGCTCGCAATGACCGAAGATGGCTTCCTGAGCACTTTGAGCCTTCCGCGTTCTACGCATGCGCCTCCACAAGGAGTTCGCTGTACTTGATCTCCCCGCCCACGATCGTCATCACGGCCTTCCCCTGAAGCTCCCACCCGGCAAACGGCGTGTTGCGGGACTTGGACGCAAACATGGCCGGATCCACGGTCCATCGCCGGTCAAGGTCGATCAGCACCAGGTCGCCCGGCGCGTCGAGCTCCAGCCGGCCGCCGGCCAGCCCCAGGATGGCCGCGGGCGTGGTGCTCAGGCGTCGCAGGACTTCCATTAGAGAGAGAAGACCCGGGCGGACCAGGCGCGTAAGCAGGACGCTCAGCGCGGTTTCCAGACCGACGACGCCGAACGGCGCGCTGTCGAACTCTACGCGCTTCTCCTCGGGCGTGTGGGGCGCATGGTCCGTCGCAATCGCGTCGATCGTCCCGTCCAGCAGCCCTTCGACCAGGGCCGCACGGTCCGCCTGGCCGCGCAGCGGCGGGTTCATCTTTGTATCGGTGTTGTAGCCTCCGACCGCCTCGTCCGTCAGCAGCAGGTGGTGAGGCGTGACTTCCGCGGTCACGCCCACGCCGCGCCGCTTGGCCTCCCGGATCAACGCCACGCTCCCGGCGGTACTGACGTGGGCCACGTGCAACCTGGCGCCTGTGTCCTCGGCGAGCACGATGTCTCGAGCCACGATGGCTTCTTCGCTGACCGCCGGGATTCCGCGCAGGCCCAGCACGACCGACCACGTCCCCTCATGCATCGCCCCGCCGTGGCTCAGCGTTGCGTCCTCGCTGTGTTCGATGACCGGCAGTCCGACCTGCCGCGCATAGCGCATCGCCCGCCGCAGCAGCCCAGCGTCCTTCACGGCATCCCCATCATCAGAGAGCGCCACCGCCCCCGAGGCCGCCAGCGTGGGAATCGGTGCCAGCTCCTCGCCCAGGCGTCCCTTGGTGATGGTCGCGATTGGCAGGACGCGGCAGGCGCCGGTGCTGGCGGCGCGCCTCTGGACATATTCCACAACGGTAGGATGGTCGATCGGCGGGATCGTGTTGGGCATGCAGGCCACGGCGGTGAACCCGCCCTGCACGGCGGCCACGGTCCCCGACGCGATATCCTCCTTATGCGTCTGACCAGGATCGCGGAGGTGCACGTGCATGTCCACCAGGCCGGGCGCCACGAGAAGGTTGTGCGCATCAATGACGCGATGGTGGCCGCCTGGTGAGATGCTGGCATCGATCGCAGCGATTCGTCCTTCCGCGAGCAGCACGTCTGCCTCGCGATCCACCCCGGTCGCCGGATCAATGACCCGCCCTCCTCGGATCAACAGCCCCATGGTGAGACTCCCCAATCGGTCATTGCGAGGGCCGCAGGCCCGTGGCAATCTCGTTGTTCATGAGATCGCCACGCGGGCCCCCGCTTCGCGAGGCCCCGCTCGCGATGACAGGGAGAGGTCGAGTAGCGGGAATCTCAGCAACTTCGCGCTCCCGCGCCCCGGCGTTCCCGCGCTCCGCCCCGAACTCGCGAAGCGAGTGTGGGGGTTCCCGTCTTTCGTCTGTGTCGAGCGCCCACAGCAGCACCGCGAGCCGCACAGCAACCCCGTTGGCCACCTGGGTCTGGATCACCGAGCGAGGACCGTACGCCGCGTCGGCCGTGATCTCCACACCAAGGTTCATCGGCCCCGGGTGCAACAGCAGCGCATCCGGCCGGGCGTAGGCCAGGGTCCGTGCGGTCACGGCATAGTGACGCGCGTACTCGGCCAGGGATGGCACGTACCCATGCTGCTGCCGTTCCAGCTGCATGCGCAGAGCCATCACAACATCGGCGTCCTGCAGACCTTCCTCAAGGG
>VBAI01000155.1 GCA_005882295.1 Candidatus Segetimicrobium genomatis
CCACCAGTATTGCGCCCAGCCCGATGAGCTCGGTGCCTAATAGAAGGCGATTCTGTCCAGGGATGAGCAGGATGATCGACAGGACAAGGAGACTGAGCAACTGTCCGAAGCTCTCTCGAGCGCGAGCCAAATGTTCAGGAGTCCCGACTACCCTTCTCAGATTCATGGACAGCCCGACGAACAGGAGGCCAGTCAGCGCGGCGCTCGCGGCCGCGACTGATGCGAATAGAAGTTGCCACGCGTCGGACCTGTAGGCATCAACCATGAGCAGGGAACTATGGACACGCGGTCATCGACTTCGAGCCGATCCATCTGCGATCCTTTTCAGCCACCCTGCACCCTCTCCCCAATGGAGAGGGGAAGGAAGATGAGGTCCTGACGGACCTTCCACCATAACTGGCGCGCCCGTAGGGATTTGAACCATTCGACTCGCCCGACCGTTTGTCGGGCTCGCTCATGGCCTTTCGGCCCCCGGCCAGCGCTCGAACTCGCCCTATCGGGCGGCTCGCGCTTCAGGAGGACTGGCGTCCCCCTGATCGCTCGCAACACAAAATCGGATTCTTCTGAGATTTCGGTCGTGCTTGCTGCACCTCTTAAAGCGGTACCGCGGAGGAATTCTTCCTCCGCAGCCATGGCAAACGTAGCTGCGCCCAAAATCCTTTGTACCGGTCCGGTACCAGGTACCGTGAGTTCAGGTTTGCAGCCAGCGAGGGCGCAGCCGCCAGTAGATTGCATCGATTGCACCTACTGCGTGGTCTCCCCAGTGTGATTGGAACAAATCCCGCCACAACCAAATGATTTCTGACGGAGAAGCACCGTGTTCAGCAAGTCGCAGACCTTTTGAGAGATCGTGATGTATGTCTGAGATATCATCGGCTAGGCTAGCATGAGCTGGCTCCTCCTTTTCGGTAGAATCGAACACCTTCCAATAATCGTCCGCCGACCCCAATTTGTCTCTCAAGATGCCGTAAATGGACCCCGCGCTTTCGGGTTCGGGTGCATTCGTGTCAGTCTCTGGTTCGACGTCGGGTAGACCCATAGCCCCGCTGTACAAATCGGCGATCGCCTGTCCAACCCTCGTGAGGAATTCGAAGGTGGGGAGTTGTTCGGCTTCTGCGACAACACGCATGAATCGGTTTACCCGCCCGGTAAAGTCTTCGTAGATCCGTCTGTTTTCGTCGCTCATGATCGGACGCTCAGAGCTACAGCTTCACGTCATGTTGAGACTATCATGTCCTGGGCCAACGAAGGTTAGCTGTTAATCACGCACATACTCAACAGGGAAACCCCAAAAAGACCCCTCACCCTGCACCCTCTCCCCAGGGAGAGGGGAATAAGGATCAAGGCCGCCAAAAGGCGGCCTTCTACCAAGACTGGCGCGCCCGTAGGGATTTGAACCCCCGACCAGCGCTCGCACTCGCCCTATCGGGCGGCTCGCGCTTCAGGAGGACTGGCGTCCCCCTGATCGCTCGCAACGAAGTTACGCCCTTCTCTTGAGATGTACCTTGTGCTCGCTGCCCCCTGAAGCGGTACCGCGGGGGAATTCTTCCCCCACAACCCCCTGAAGGTCTGGGGTTCAAATCTGTTTTAGTGTCGCAAGTAGACAGAGAAGAAAGAACTTGGCGCGCCCGTAGGGATTTGAACCCCAGACCTTCGGCTCCGGAGGCCGACGCTCTATCCGCTGAGCTACGGGCGCGTTGTCCGGAACTACCGCATGATACCGCAGTGCGTATCCTGAATTATATCAGCGTGCCAAAACGCACACAACAAACGCGGAGGTCCACGGGCGTGATCGGGTTCCGCAACGCGACGCTGGTGGATTCGCGCGGGAGGATCGTGGCGTACGCAGACAGACTCGCCATCGGCGCCTCCGCCATCGGAATGAGCAGCGCGACGTTCGCTCCTTCGATGCTTCCGCGACTCCTCAGGGGGCGGATGCCGCCCGTCACGGTCCTCGAGGCGGGGCGCCCGCGCCTGCGCCTGAACGGGTTGCAGGTCGTCCTCCCGTCCGGGGAGCGGCGTCTCTCAGGCGGTGGCTGGGCCTGCGATGCCGCCGTCGGCACATTCCAACGGTCCGCATGGTTGTCGGTCCGGACGGGGACGCGAAAACGCATCAGTGGCTAAACCATAGTCCCAAAGGGTACCGGCCTTCCGCGCTCCGCCCCGAGCGAGCGCAGCGAGCGTGGGGGTTCCCGGCTTTTGTGTGCAGCGTCTACCCCGCGGCCACGGACGGGCATAAGAGTGTGTGCGAGTCTGATGTGGGGTGTGACGCCGTGGAAGAAGCTGCGGTTATCGAACGAACCCTCCTGAGTGGATTTATGCGAGACAGGTTCTTGCTGGGCCGGGCGCTGGAAGCAGGATTCCGCCCCGATCTGATGCCCCACGCCCTCGGCCGCACGCTGGCCAAGCTCCTCGCCGATGTCTACGAGCAAAAAGACACGCCGCTGGAACCGGTGACTGTGCGAGGACTGCTCGGCGAGCGCGGCGCGATGTCCCCAGAGATGAAACGCTTCGTCGACGCCGTCGAGGCCACTCAGGAGCCGGACGCGGCGCGGGTAATGGCGTACGTCGACTTGCTCAAGGCCCGATCGGCACGGCTGCGGCTGGTGGAGGTCGGGACCGCGATCACCAACTATCTCGAGCAGGAACGCAGTGAGGGCAAGGACATCGTTGACTTCGTGGGTCAGATCGTTCCCACGCTCTTTGAGATTCAGCAACAGCGACTGGCGCGCACCGCCCCACCGGCGAATCAGGTCGGGGGCGCCATTGTTCGAGAGATCCTCGAAGGCGATGCCGGGTCGACACTGGGATACGCGCTCTCCCCATTTGACCGTCTCAGCGAAGTGCTCTCCGGACTGCGTCCGGGCTTCTACTACGGACTGGCGGGGGCGCCCCGGCGGGGCAAGACGAACCTGGCGCTGGAACTGGCGTCCACGGTGGCGGGGCAGTACAAGGTCCCCGTCCTGTACTACTCCTGGGAGCAGACGAGCCGCGTCCTGTTCGCACGGCTGCTGGGTCGGGAGACGCTGGTCAACCCCGCCACCTTGCTCTCCGCGGCGTCGCGGTCACCGCAAATCCGGGGGCGGGTCAAGGAATCCTGGGCGAAGATGGAGAGCCGCCTCAGCACCCTGTTCCTGTTTGAGGCCGGGCGCCGAGACACGGTTGAACGCATCAGGGCGCGGGCTCACAACATGATGCATGCGTTCCGCACAGACGCCTGCGTCATCTTCATCGACTACCTGCAGCGGGTTCCCCTGGAAGAGAATGTGCACGACGAGAAGGCCAAAACCGATCTGATCTCGGCAAAACTTGCCGACCTCAGTCTGGAGCTGGGCTGTCCGGTGTTTGCCATCTCGCCTCTGGATAAGGAAGGTTGCCGGTTGGACGAACGGCCGGCTGAGGAGATGTCAGAGTTTGTGCGGCCCACCATGCACCATTGCGTCGGCAGCGGCGACCTGGAGTATGACCTGGATGTCGCCATGGTGATGTCAAAAGACTGGGTGGCCACGAAGAACCTGGAAGATCTGTTGCGGACCGAAGCCAAGGCCGGCCGCGGCGAGAACGACTTCATTCCGAAGATCGACGTGATCGATGTGAATCTGGACAAGAACCGCGATGCCCCCGAATCAATCGCCAATACCATCCAGTACGCCTTCTTTGTCTCCCTGAACAAGTTTGTGGAGATCGGGTACAAGACCTCAGAGGAATTCAGCAGCGGGTTCCGGGATTTTGCGAAGATGCAGCAGATTCTCGAGCAACTGCGCGAGGTCGGACTGCTGTCACCCGTTTAGAGAACTACCGGAAACGGGAAGCAGGAAGCGGGAAACAATTGAATTGCCGCTTCCCGTTTCCCGTTCGCCGTTTCCGGTCCAGGGCAGGAGCCCGGTCCCGCCGGCGTGAAATCTCCCCCTGACCCCGATGCTCCAGTTGCTTGCCATCCATGCACTGCCGGTTCTCACCGCTGCGACTGCCGCCGGGAACGCCGTGTTGACCGCCTGGGCCTTTGTGGCACACCGCCGGCGGCAGGTGGCGCTGGGACGCACATTTTGGATGCTGCTCTTGCTGGTGCTGGTGGTGCTGGCGGGGCAGGTGGTCACCGGAGCGCTGGTGGCCGTCTCCGGCGCGCGGCCCAGGACATCGCTGCACTATCTGTACGGCGCGCTCGTGACGACCGGGGCGGTCGTGCAGTTCGGCCTCCGGCCGCAGGGATTTCTCCGCGTGGCGATGACGCGCAACGAGGCACCCTTCCGGGAGCCGCGCTCGCTGGCGATTGTGTGCGTCACGCAGATGCTGCTCATCCTGCGCGCGTACATGACTGGGGCGTTTGGGCACTAAATGTCGTGATTGGTGATTCGTGATTAGTGATTCGCCGACAACGTTAGCCCTGATTACGGGATCGCGACCCTCACCATCGAGAGATGCCTTGGCGAATCACTAATCACCAATCACGAGTCACTGTGGGGGATTCGTATGACGTGTCGCGAGCGCCTGGAACGGTACTTCCGGGAGAACGGGGTTAAATATCAGGTCCACTCCCACCCCGAGGTGTACACTGCGCAGGAGGTCGCGGCCGTGGAGCATGTTCCCGGCCGGTTGATGGCCAAGGTGGTGATGGCGATGATCGACGGCACGCTCACCGCGCTGGTGCTCCCTGCGCCGCACCGGGTGGAGATGCCGAAGGTGAAGACGGCGCTCCGGGCGAAGGACGCGCGGCTGGCGCGCGAGCAGGAGTTCGCCACCGTGTTCACAGACTGCGAGGTCGGAGCGATGCCGCCGTTCGCCAACCTGTACCAGGTGCCAGTCGTCGTCGATCGAGCGCTGACCGAAGATCCGACGATCGTGTTCAACGCCGGGAGCCACCGCGAGACGATGACGGTCACGGCTGCCGATTTCACACGGCTGGTGTCTCCAACGGTCGCGGAGTTTTCCGTCCCTCGATGACCGCAGGGAGTGGAGTTGGGATATCCATCGCGAGGTGATGCCGATAATGCGCATCGAACGCCGCATGCCGCCGGGAGCGCGCCGGCGCGGGTTTGTGGTCCCGGTGCCCCACACCCGGTCGGGGCAGAAACATGTCCAGGCCTACGTGCAGACGCTGCGCCCGATGGTGGCGGATATTGCCGCGACCCTTCAGATCGACCGCGCCGCGCTGACCCAGCTCGATGATCCTAACGAGATCGGGGCGGTGTATCTGGGCGCGTTTCTCGACGACCTGGGGCGCCGGCTCACCGGGTGACCCGGCCGGGGCGCTGGCCGCAGCAGCGGCGCCTGGTGGCGCACCTGCGGGAGATCCTGCGCCGCGAGTTCGGGTGTCAGGACGCCTGGGTGATCATCTCCAGCGGCCGGTGCCGGCTGGAAGTCCGTGTCGACGCCCGGCGCGTCACACTGTTGGACGATGCCGAAGATGCATTCTGGGCGCGATTCTACGAACCGGTGCAGCGGGAGCGGCTGCGCCTGGGAGAACGCACCCTGGAGACGGAGGCGTGGCGCAGGCCGACGGCCGATCTTATCGCCATACTCACGCCGTACTGGGCGGATCGGATGGGGCCGCGCCCTCGGCCAGCCCAGGCGCCGAGACGCGACGCATGAGCAGCATGCCGGTCAGCTGCACCACTGCCGCGGCGGCGAAGATCCACCGCACCCCGATGGAGGGGATCAACGCCCCGGCAATGAACGGCGCCGTGGCGGCCCGGAGACCCACCAAGGTGTTGAAGAGCGTGACATAGTGCAGGACCTGGCCGGGCGGCGCGTAGTGGAGCACGGCCGCCAGCCAGCCCAGGTCGATCCCGGCTGACGTTAGCCCATCGGAGATTCCGGCCAGCTGCACCACCCACGCGTTGGGGCTGAAGAAGTAGACCACGGGCGTCAGCGTGCCGATGGCGAACACGACCTTCGTGGTATTGGTCGCCGTCCGCTGGTCGATCATCTTCCCCCAGGAGTAGAACGACAGCATCCACAGGGCCGACGTCACTGCCCCCAGCAGGCCAACCTGGAAGTTCGTGGCGCGCAGGTCGTCCACCAGGAGAATGGGAACCGCCGGGCTGATCAGCCATCCCCCGAACCCGTACACGAAGAATGCCAGCAGGAAAGGGCGAAACGCCGTATCGGTCCGGAGGATACGCCAGGTCACGGCGGGGTTGATGTGTTCGGGGGCTTCAATCGTGTCGGGCGTGCGCACCCGGCTGAACACCAGGGCGCTCGCCATCCCCAGGATGCCGGCGGCGGCAAACACCCATTGGAAGGGCACCATCTGTGTGAGCTGCCCACCGGCCAGGGACCCCAGCACCCAGAACGCCGCCATGCCCACCTTGACCAGCGCCATGATGCGGCCGCGCACGTCATCAGGGTAGACGGCGCGCATCACCTGCGCATAGCCGAGAGTGTTGATCGAGCTCACGCCGTGATACAGGACGATGAGCGCGACATAGGGCGCCGGCGTCTTGATCAACGGCATGAAGAGAAAGAGCAGCCGGCCAAGCAGCGCGGGCCACATCACCAGGCGGACGGGGTGGACCGGCCGCACGGCGTTGACGATCCAAAACGACAGCAAGAACACGATCGCCGGCGCGGCCACGAGCAGCGACACCTGCAATGGGGTGGCCCCCAGCCGGCGTCCCATCACCGGAATAAATGGAAGCGTCAGACCGCCGAATGCCCCGTAGAGGATGGCGGCAAGGAAATCGACCTGCGCATTCGCGCGCGTCCGCGGCGGCATCGGGACGCGCAGCCAGCGTCGCAGGAACGTCATCACGGCTGATCAGATCCGGCGAAGGCGGATCGGTCCCGTTGGCACATGATAGTCACAATTTTGGGCATGTGGCACAGTCTGGTCAATCATGTTCGGACGGGCGCGCCACAGGAGCCGGTTCTCCGCACCCCGAAGACCACTATATTCCAGCCATTCATCGTCTTGGAATGCCGTACGCCATTATCTCCGACATCCATGCCAACCTGGAGGCGCTGGACGTTGTGCTGGCGGATATCGCCGCCCGCCAGCCCGACGCCGTGGTCTGCCTTGGCGATTTTGTCGGCTATGGACCCGACCCGGTGGCATGCGTTGAGCGAGTACGCTCCCAGTTACGCGCGGCCGTACTCGGCAATCACGATGTGGCGGCGCTGGAAGCGCGAGATACCGTCGCCGCAAAGTTCAATCCCTTCGCGTACGAAGCCGTGGTATGGACCCGGCGGCAGCTGACTGACCCGGTACGGCGCTACCTGGAGGGGCTGCCGCTGCGGGCCACACTCGACACGGCCCTGTGCGTGCACGGCAGCGTGCGCGACCCCATCGAAGAGTATATCTTTGATGTCGCCACCGCCCGGGCGAGTTTCGATGCGGCACCTTTTGCGCTCTGCCTTGTTGGCCACACGCACGTCCCCGCTGTGTTCACGCAGGCGGGGGAGGCCGTCGTCGGTGAGCCGTTGCTGCCCGGCCAGTCTCTCCGGTTGCAGTCCGACCGGCGTTACATCATCAACGTCGGCAGTGTCGGGCAACCTCGGGACGGCGACCCGCGCGCGGCGTACTTGTGGTTGGACACCGCTGAGCAGATCGCGACGCTGGTCAGGCTCGAGTATCCTATTTCTCAGACGCAGCAGAAGGTGCTGGCAGCCGGCCTGCCCGCGATGCTGGCGGAACGGCTGGCTGTCGGAAGATAACAGCGTGACTCGTGATTCGTGATTAGTGATTCGGGCAAAGAGTTTATTGTGTCCTTGTCGTTGCGAATCACAAATCACGAATCACTGCGCTAAGGGAGTGAACCTCGTGAGCAAACGGAAGATCACGATCGATGATTTACTCGCGCTGAAGTGGGTGAGTGATCCGCAGCTGAGCCCCGTCGGCTCGCGCCTCGTTTTCGTCCAGACCGTGGTCGACCGGGACGCGGACACGTACCGCTCACACCTGTGGGTCGTGCCGGTGGATGGCGGTGCCCTGCGGCAGTTCACGGCCGGAGAGCACCGTGACTCCCTTCCGCGATGGTCGCCAGATGGCCGGCGGATCGCCTTCCTGTCCGACCGCGGCACCGCAAAGCCCGACCCCGGCGTCAAGCGGCCGAAGCAGATCTTTGTGATTCCCGCCGACGGCGGGGAGGCACGGCTGCTCGTACCTGCCGCCTATCACCCGTCGGACCTGTCGTGGGCGCCGGATGGGCGCAGCCTCGCGTTTGTCGGCAAGCCGGCGCGCGATGAGCCGCACAGCGACGTCAAGGTCATCACGCGCGTCCGCTACAAGCACGACGGTGAGGGATTCTGGGATGGGCGATACAAGCATCTCTTCCGCGTCTCGATCGACGGCGACGGCTCACCACAGCAACTCACCAGCGGAGACTTCGATCACGCCGATCCCGCCTGGTCGCCCGACGGCCGGCATCTGGCGTGTGTCACCAACCGGACCGAGGAGGCCGACTTTACCAACGTCACGGACGTCTGGATCATCCCGGTGGATGGCGGAGAGGCCAGGCAGCTGACCGGATCTATCGGGCCCAGTTCGTCCCCGACCTGGTCCCCCGACGGGCGGGCCATCGCCTACTACGGGCACGACAACGCCTGCATGAACGCCACCAACACCGACGTGTGGATCGCCTCCGCCGGGGGCGGAGACCCGGTGAACCTGACCGCGGCCGCCGACCGTAGTTTCGAGCACCACATCATCACCGACATGCGCGCCCACCCCGAGATCGGCGGTCCAGTCTGGTCCGCCGACGGACAGCGCATCTTTGCGATCGTGGCCGAGGGTGCGATGAACCAGCTTGCTGCAGTTGATGCTCGCGGCGCCGGGGTGACGGTGCTCATCTCAGGGCGTCGCGAGATCTTTGGTCTGGCCATCGGCGGCAGCGGGGACCGCGCCGTTGTCGCCGCGTCCGATCCGGCGACGCCAGGCGACCTGTGGGTCGTGCCACTGGACGGCCGTGCGGCGGAGCGCCGCCTCACCCAGGTGAACCAGGCGATCCTCGATCAGGTGATCCTAAGCGTACCGGAGCGGTTTACGTACCAGGGGGCCGACGACTGGCCGGTGGAGGGATGGGTGATGCGGCCTGTGGAGTTCCGCGACGGCGCGCGCTACCCGACAGTCCTGCAGATTCACGGCGGTCCCCATGGTGCGTATGGGGAAGCATTCTTCCACGAGTTTCAGCTGCTGGCCGCTGAGGGGTTTGCCGTCGTGTACACTAACCCGCGCGGCAGCCAGGGGTACGGGCAGCAGTTTACCGCCGCGACGCATCATGACTGGGGCGGCAAGGACTGTGAGGACATCCTGCGCGGACTTGATCAGGCGATCGCGCGCTTCCCGTTCATCGATCCCGACCGGCTGGGCGTGGCAGGCGGCAGCTACGGGGGTTTCATGACCAACTGGGTCATCGGCCACACGGATCGCTTCAAGGCCGCGGTGTCGATGCGGTCGATCAGTAACAACCTCAGCCAGTGGGGGACCAGCGATCTGGCGTTCATGAAGGGGTTCTGGGAATTCCCCGGCGACCCGTGGGACGCGCCGACCTGGTACTGGGAACGGTCCCCGCTGGCCTACGTCGAGCGCATCACTACGCCGCTGCTGATCCTGCACAGTGAGCAAGACCTGCGCTGCCCGATCGAAGAGGCCGAGCAGTTATTTGCCGCCCTGCGGAAGCTGCGGCGCGACGTGGTCTTCGTGCGGTTCCCGAACGAGAGCCACGATCTCTCGCGCATCGGGCAGCCCCGCCACCGCGTGGAGCGGCTACACTGGATTGTAAAATGGCTGGCGGATCACCTGCGCCAGCCAGCTGCGGCAGTGGTTCGGGAGCCGGCGGTCGCCGGCGGTACCGAGTGACCTCGAAGCGCGCGCAGGCCAGACCCCGCACGGCGAGAGGATCCGCCGGGCCGCGAATCTACACCCGGACGGGCGACCGCGGCGAGACCGGACTGATCGGCGGCCGGCGTGTGCCAAAAGACCACCTGCGTGTCGAGGCGTACGGCGCCGTCGATGAGCTGAACGCCCATCTGGGGCTCGTCCGCGCGCAAACCGAGGATGTGGAGCTTGCCGCGCTGCTGGATGACATCCAGCACCGGCTGTTCGACCTGGGCGCAGAGCTGGCGACGCCGGCGGGCCCAGCGGGCGCCGCTCCCGCCATCGCGACCGCGGAGATCGAGCAGCTCGAACGCAGCATCGATCGCCACCAGACGTCCCTGCCTCCACTGCGCGAGTTCATCCTTCCCGGCGGGACAGCGCTGGCGGCCGCTCTCCATGTGGCCCGCACCGTCTGCCGGCGCGCGGAACGGCGGTTGGTCACGCTGGGCAGGGAGGAGCCGGTGCGCGCGGATCTGCTACGGTATCTCAACCGTCTCTCCGACCTGCTCTTCGTGCTCGCTCGCGTCGTGAATCACCGCGCAGGCCGGTCCGATGTCATCTGGAGGAAAAAGACCTAGGATGTCCCGCTCCTCAACCGGCAACGGCGGTCCGCCGGATGACGGTGCGTTCCCGGAGCCTGAACTGCTGACCGTCGAGCAGGCCGCCGCCTACCTGCAGATGCACAAGGTCACCGTCTACAAATATATCCGCACCGGTGTCCTGCCCGCCGCGAAGCTCGGAAAGGTGTACCGGATCTACCGGAAGGACGTGGAAGCGCTGCTGCAGCGCCTGCGCACTCAGCCGCGATGATCGTAGGGCTGACCCGCCTGTCCACCTTCTCCGCCTTCCGGCACCGCAACTACCGGCTGTTCTGGACCGGGATGCTCGGATCACAGGTGGGCACCTGGATGCAGAGCACCGCCCAAAGCTACCTGGTGTGGGAGCTCACGCGGTCCGCCCTGGCGACCAGCCTGGTTACGCTCGTCTTCTCGTTCCCCTCCACCGTGCTGTCGCTCGTCGGCGGCGTAGTCGCCGACCGCGTGGACCGCCGGCGCCTCGTCCTCGTCACCCAGACGGTGTTTCTGTTGCAAGCGGTCGCGCTGACGGTGCTGACCTTTGCTGGGCGGATCCGCATCTGGGAAATCTATGTGCTGGCGCTGGCGAACGGCACCGTGATGGCCTTTGACTCGCCCGGCCGGCAGTCGATGCTCCCCTCGCTGGTGCCGCGGGAGGACCTCAGCAATGCGGTCGCGCTCAACTCGACCATCTTCAATGCCAGCCGCGTCATCGGCCCACCCCTGGCGGGGTTGGTGTATGCGGCCGTGGGACCGGGCTGGTGTTTCGCGGTGAACGCGGTCTCATTCCTGGCCATTCTGTATTCACTGTGGATCCTCCGCCTGGCTCCCGCGCCGACCGGGATTGTCCGCACCCATCTCTTGGACGATCTGCGCGAGGGCATTGCATACGTCCGTGGTCATCACGTCGTGCGCACGCTGTTGATTTTGGTGGCGCTGGTGGGGACTCTCGCATTCGTCTACATCGTGCTGATGCCGGTGCTGGCGAGCAAGGTGCTGGGCGGCGGCCCCGCGGAGAACGGTTATCTGCTCGGAGCGGCCGGAGTGGGCGCGACGATCGGGGCGTTGGGGGTGGCCACGCTGCGCGCGACGCGGCCGGGCCGCCTGATCTTCGGGTTTGGATACGCCGCTTCGGCGGCGCTGGTCGCCCTGGCGTTCTCCAGGCAGCTGCTGCTCTCGATGGTGCTGACGGCGGCGGTGGCCGGCTGCGTGATGGCTGTGCTGGCCACCTGCAACGCGACCATCCAGAGCTACGCGGCAGACAGCCTGCGCGGGCGCGTCATGAGCATCTACACACTGGCGTTGATCGGCAGCGGTCCCCTCAACGCCGCCATCGCCGGGACACTGGGCAACTGGTTGGGAGCGGATCGTGCCATCGGGATCAGCGGGCTGGTGATGGGGCTGGCCGTGGCCGGCGTGGCCCTGCGCAACCGCCGGCTCGTGGACCTGGATCTGTCGGCGCCTACCGAGACGGAGGAGGCGTTGCCGCTGACGTCTTCCCACGCCCCGTGAGCTTCCGCCACAGCCACAGCACCGGGTCGTAGTGCTGGTCCACGACGCGTTCCTTGAGGGGAATGATGGCGTTGTCGGTGATGTGGATCCCCTCGGGGCAGACCTCGGTGCAGCACTTGGTGATGTTGCAGAACCCGATCCCGGCGTCCTGTCTGATCTGCTCCACGCGGTTGGCGGTGTCCAGCGGGTGCATCTCGTAGGCGGCCAGCAGCACAAAGAACCGCGGGCCGGCGAATTTCGGTTTGTTCTCGGGATGATCCCGAATCACGTGGCACACGTCCTGACACAGAAAGCACTCGATGCACTTGCGGAACTCCTGTACCCGCTCGACCTCATGCTGATACATGCGGCGCCGGCCGTCCGGGTCACGCGGCGCCGGGCTGAAGGGCGGGATCTCCTTCGCCTTCTCGTAATTCCATGACACGTCGGTGACCAGGTCCTTCACCACCGGGAATGCGCGCATCGGCGCCACGGTCAGGGGATTGCCTTCGCCGGCCACCTCGGTCAGGCGAGTCATGCACGTCAACCGCGGGTGGCCGTTGACCTCCGCGCTGCACGAACCGCATTTGCCGGCTTTGCAGTTCCACCGCATCGCCAGGTCAGGCGCCTGCGTGGCCTGGATCGCGCGCAGCGCGTCCAGCACCACCATGCCCTCGGCGGTCCGGACCCGGTAGTCCACCAGCCTGCCCGCGGCGGCATCACCTCGCCAGACCCGCAGCGTGATCTCCTCGCCCGCGTTCATGTGTGCTCCTCCACGATGCGCTTCAGCTCGTCCGGAATCTGCGGGATGGGTTCCACCGCCAGCTCGATGGTGCCGTGGCGTTGGGCCGCAACGATGTTCACGCGACCCAGCGCCGCATCCGTCTTCAGATAGTCCGTGCGGCTGTGCCCGCCCCGTGTCTCCTTGCGTTCCAGGGCCGACCTCGTCACGACTTCAGCCACGGTGAGCATGGAGTGCAGGTCGCGCGTGGCGTGCCACCCTGGATTGTACTGCCGGGTGCCGCTGACCCGCACGCGGCTCAATCGCTGCCGCAGCGCCGCGATGCGCTCCAGCGCGGTGCGCATCCCCGCCTCCTCCCGGAAGATGCCGACATGCTCCTGCATCACATCCTGGAGTCCAGTCTGGACATCAAACGGGCTCTCATCCCCCGGCGCAGAAAACGGCGCCAGCAGCGCGGCGGCCGCGTCGTCGATCTGATCACGGGAGGCGTTGGGATTGGTGCGAATCGTGCTCACGTACTCCGCCGCGTGCATCCCTGCGCGCCGGCCAAAGACCAGCAGGTCGGTCAGCGAGTTTCCGCCCAGGCGGTTGGCGCCGTGCAACCCGCCGGCAATCTCCCCGGCCGCAAATAACCCCGGGACCGTGGCCGCCGCGGTATCCGCATTGACGCGCACTCCGCCCATGCTGTAGTGGCAGGTGGGATACACTTCCATCGCGTCTTTGGTGATGTCGATCCCGGCGAGTTCCAGGAACTGGTGGTGCATCGAGGGCAGCCGGCGGGTGATGAACTCTGGCGGCCGGCGCGTGGCGATGTCGAGATAGACGCCCCCGTGCGGGCTCCCCCGGCCGGTCTTGACTTCGCGATAGATCGCCCGGGTGACCTCGTCCCGGGGCAGCAGCTCCGGGGGCCGGCGGTTGCTGCGCTTGTCGGTATACCAGCGATCGGCTTCCTCTTCGCTGGCGGCCGTTTCGGCCCGGAAGAACTCTGGAATGTACTGAAACATAAAGCGCCGCCCCTCAGCGTTG
This sequence comes from Candidatus Segetimicrobium genomatis, assembly GCA_005882295.1. Classification (GTDB taxonomy): domain Bacteria; phylum Sysuimicrobiota; class Sysuimicrobiia; order Sysuimicrobiales; family Kaftiobacteriaceae; genus Telluricultor. Next base: position 13,649 of record VBAI01000155.1, read on the forward strand.
CGCAGCACGCCCCCGTCGCCGCGCACGCCTTCGGTGACGAGGATGCCGCGGGCGCCGGGGGGCCACACCATGCCGGTCGGGTGGAACTGGACCATCTCCATGTCGATGAGATCGGCGCCGGCTTCCAGCGCCAGCCCGATCCCGTCGCCGGTGCTCTCCCAGGACATCGATGTGTATCGCCAAACCTTGCCGAACCCGCCGGTGGCCAGCACCACCGCCTTGGTCGGAAACACCAGCCAGCCCCCGGAGTCCCGGCGGTACCCGCACGCGCCGGCGATGCGGCCGGCGTCGGTCAGCAGATGGGTAACGGTGCACTCCATGAAGACGTCGACGTGCATGGAGATCATCTTGTATTGCAGAGTTCGGATGATTTCCAGCCCGGTGCGATCGCCCACGTGGGCCAGCCGCCCATAGCGGTGCCCGCCGAAATCTCGCTGGGAGATGAGACCGTCTGGGGTCCGGTCGAACACCGCACCCCACTCCTCCAGCTCCAGGACCCGCTCGGGCGCTTCCTTCGCAAAAAGCTCGACCATCCGCCAGTTGTTGATCAGCTTCCCCCCGCGCATCGTGTCGCGGAAGTGCACCGCCCAGGTGTCTTCCGGCCAGACGTTGCCAAGCGCCGCGGCGGCGCCGCCCTCGGCCATGACGGTGTGGGCTTTGCCCAGCAGCGACTTGCAGATCACCGCGGTGCGCGCGCCGCGGGCGGCCGCTTCGATCGCCGCCCGCAGTCCTGCGCCCCCCGCGCCGATGACGAGGACATCATAGGGGTGAGTCTCGTACGGCTCGCGCCCCATCAGAGAATCCGAATATCGTGCAGGACGCCCATCGCTACCAGGCGGATGTAGAGGTCGGTGAGGGCGACGCTGATCATACTGGCCCACGCCACGGCGCCGTGCCGTTCGTTGAGGCGGCTCACGGCCTCCCAGAGCCGGTGCCGGAGGCCCGCCCGCGAGAAGGCGTCGACGTGACCGCCGCACACGTGCCGGCAGGAGTGGCAGGAGAAGGTGTAGGCCGAGAGCAGGAGGATGTTGGCCAGCATGACCAGGGTGCCTACGCCGACGCCCACCCCCTGCGGGAAGCGGAAGGCCAGGAGGGCGTCCCACCACAGGAAGAGCACCACGATGACCGCCAGATAGAAGAAGTACCGGTGCACATTCTGGAAGAGAAACGGGAACCGTGTCTCCCCGGCATACGCCTTGGGGAGATCGCGCACGGCGCAGGCGGGAGGCGCCCAGAAGAATGCGCGATAGTACGCTTTGCGGTAGTAGTAGCACGTGGCGCGGAAGCCCAGCGGGGCCCACAAGACCAGCAGCGCCGGCGACAGGGTCCACCAGCGGCCGACGAGCGGCAGCGTCAGATGCTGGCATTGGGCCGCCAGGCAGGGGGAGTAGAACGGCGAGAGGTAGGGCTCCGCGTAGTAGTGATTGTTCACGAAGATGACATACAGCGCGTAGAGCGTGAATCCACCGAGCAGCGCGATCGTCGGCAGGATCTCCAGCCACCAGGGATCGCGGCGCAGCGTCGCGGCCGGTAGGGCCGCACCCGTATCTGCCATCATCCGCCGCCCCCACCGTGCAGGCCCGGCGTGGTCATTTTGCCCGGGTCGAGAATCTCGTCGAGCTGCTGGTCGCTCAGCGACAACTGTTCACGGGCGACCTCGCGGATGGTCCGGCCGGTCCTGTCGGCGAGTTTCGCGATCTCCGCCGCCTTGTCATACCCTACGACGGGGGCCAGCGCGGTCGCCAGCATCAACCCGCGTTCCACGAGGTCTGGGCCCGTCCTCGTCGCCGCCAGCCCCGCGATGCATTGTTCGGCGAAGTTCCGGGATGCCGACGCCAGGATCGCAATGGCCTGCAGGAGGTTGTGGGCGACCACCGGCATCATCGTGTTGAGCTCGAAGTTGCCCCACTGGTTGCCCAGGGCCACGACCTGATCGTTCCCCTGCACCTGCGCACATACCTGGAGGACCGACTCTGCGATGACCGGGTTGACCTTGCCGGGCATGATGGAGGACCCCGGTTGGACCGCGGGCAGCCGCAGCTCGCCCAGGCCCGCGCGCGGACCGGAACCCATCCAGCGGATGTCGTTGGCGATTTTCATCAGCGCCGTCGCATACGTCCGCAGCGCTCCTGAGGCGAAGACGAGCGCGTCCACCGCCGCCTGGGCCTGAAAATGATTGTCCGTTTCACGGACCGTGACCCCCGCGAGGTCTGACAGCCGCGCGCACGCCCGTGCTGCGAACTCTGGGTGCGCATTGATGCCGGTGCCGACCGCGGTTCCACCCAGCGGGACCTCGCTGAGTTCCTGCTGCGCATAGCGCAGCCGGCGGATCGCCCGCTGCACCTGGCCCGCATACCCCGCGAACTCCTGGCCCAGCCGGATTGGCGTGGCATCCATCAGGTGGGTGCGTCCGGTCTTGATCACGTCGTGAAACGCAACGGCCTTCTGTTGCAACGCCGCCTGCAGCGCCTGCAGCGCCGGCACGAGGGTGCGCTCGATCTCCATCAGGGCGGCCAGGTGGATGGCCGTGGGGATGACGTCGTTGCTAGACTGGCACAGGTTGACGTGGTCGTTGGGGTGGACCAGCTTGCTGCCACGGGCGCCGCCCCGCAGCTCAGTGGCCCGGTTGGCGATAACTTCGTTAGCGTTCATGTTGGTGGAGGTACCCGATCCGGTCTGAAAGATATCCAGCACGAACTGATCATCCAGCCGGCCGTCGGCGACCTCGGTCGCCGCGGTGACGATAGCGGTTCCGACCGGACGCTCCAGCAGGCCCAGGTCCATGTTGAGCTCCGCCGCGGCGCGTTTGATGAGTCCCAGCGCCCGGATAAACGGTCGCGGGAAGCGTAGTCCGCTGATGGGGAAATTCTGGACCGCGCGCGCTGTCGAGGCACCGTAGTACACGTCGGCCGGGACCTCCATCTCACCGAGCGAGTCTCGTTCCACCCGTGCCATCGCCCTCACCAACCCTCACCCTGCCCTCTCCCGTCGGGAGAGGGGAATATGGTTGGGCGCTCCCGCGCCCTCACCGGCCACGGTCTTACTACCCTCACCCCGCCCTCTCCCATCGGGAGAGGGGAACATGGTTGGGCGCTCCCGCGCCCTCACCCTTCGATGTCGGCGCGCATGTCGTCGAGATGCCGCCGCAGTACCCGCCGGGCCGCGACGGGCTGCCGGCGCCGTACGGCCTGCAAGATCTGCCGGTGAAATTGCAGCGCCTTGTGAGGACTGGTGGGCCGCCGGCCGGTCTTCTCGCGCGACCGCAGCCACATCTCGCCGAAATGCCGCATCGCGCTGGCCAGGACAGGGTTGCCAGTCAACTCTGCCAGCTGTGTGTGAAACGTCAGGTCTCCGGCCACATCGTGTTTCCCCGCGGCCAGAGCTGTCTCCCGCGCCGCCAGCGCCGTCTCCAGGGTGTCCAGGTCGTCGCGGGTGGCGCGGCGTGCGGCGAGGTGCACGATGCCCTCTTCCAGGATGCGCCGGGCCTCGAGCAAATCGAGGAGGAACGAACGCTCGGACAGCAGGCTATAGAGTGAGGCGTCGACCGGAGAAGGGGGCGTGGTGGCAACGAACGTGCCCTCGCCGGGGCGGACCACGACCACCCCGAGGTAGTCCAGCACCCGCAGCGCCTCGCGCACGGATTGGCGGCTCACGGAGAGCGCATCGGCCAGCTCGCGTTCGCCGGGGAGGCGGTCGCCCGGTTGGAGGTGCTCGGCGGCGATGAGGTCCTGGATCTGCCGGACGATGTCCGTAGACACCCGGCTGCGCCGGACCGGTTGGAAGAGACTGGCTCCCTGCGTCGTCACGGAAGCGCCTCGGACTGCTGGTCTGACCAGTAATCCACATTCCAGCATACGCGGCCTGAGACAGGCGCGTCAAGAGGGCCGCGCGCGCAATTGCCACCACATCACGATTTGCGCTACACTTGACGCGGTTTGTGTCCGCGCGGTGCCGCAGGAGGGCCTGCCGATGTCCGTGCTTGAGCAGTTGACCCCGCCCAAAGAAGGCCAGCGCATCGAGATTACTGATGGCCGCCTCAACGTGCCCAACCAGCCGATTATCCCGTTCATCGAGGGCGATGGGACGGGGCCCGACATCTGGCGCGCCAGCAGGCGCATCTTTGATGCCGCGGTGTCCGCAGCCTACAAGGGACAGCGCAAGATCGTGTGGTTCGAGGTGTTCGCAGGCGAGAAGGCGCACCAGGCATTCGGCACGTGGCTTCCCGAAGACACCCTGCGCGCCTTTCAGCACTATGTAGTCGGCATCAAGGGTCCCCTGACGACGCCGGTCGGCGGCGGATTTCGCAGTCTGAACGTCGCCATGCGCCAGATGCTGGACTTGTACGCGTGCGTGCGGCCGGTGCGCTGGTTCGAGGGGGTGCCCAGTCCGGTGAAGCATCCGGAATGGGTGGACGTGGTCATCTTCCGGGAGAACTCGGAAGACATCTACATGGGGTTGGAGCATCCCAGCCTTTCGCCCGAAGCGAAGAAGCTTATCGAGTTCGTCCGAAAGGAGTTCGGGTGGAAGGTCCGTGACGACGCCGGCGTTGGTCTGAAGCCGATGACGCCCTTCGGCACCAAACGGCTGGTGCGCAAGGCGATCCGCTTCGCGCTGGACCACGGCCGCCGGGGGGTCACCATCGTGCACAAGGGCAACATCATGAAGTACACCGAGGGCGCCTTCCGGGAGTGGGGCTACGAGGTGGCGCGCGAGGAGTTCGGCGACGTCACTATCACCTGGGACGAAGTCAGCAAGCGCCATGACGGCAAGGTCCCGCCGGGCCGGCTCCTGATCCAGGATTACATCGCCGACGTGACATTCCAACACCTGTTGACCAGACCGCGCGATTTCGACATCATCGCCACCGGCAACCTCAACGGCGATTACCTCTCCGACGCGGTGGCGGCCCAAGTGGGCGGCATCGGCATGGCTCCGGGCGGCAACATCAGCGACTTCCACGCCGTCTTTGAGGCCACACACGGGACCGCCCCCAAGTACGCCGGCCTAGACAAGGTGAACCCCGGCTCGGTCACACTCTCCGGCGTCATGATGCTGGAGTACATGGGGTGGGGAGAAGCGGCGCAGCGTATCACCAAGGCGCTGGAGAAGACGTTCAAGCAAAAGGTCGTGACCTATGATCTGGCCCGGCTTATGGACGGCGCACGGGAAGTGAAGACGAGCGAGTTCGCGACAGCTGTGATCGACAATATGGGCTAAAATGACGGGAACGCGGGATCGCGGGAACGCGAACTGGCAATCCTGTCTCGGTGGTGTCGCGTTCCCCCGTTCCCGCGTTCCCTGTTCCCGTTAGTTTTGAGGTGCCTATGAGACGTCCCAAGGTGTCGATTGTTGGTGCCGGCATGGTCGGACATACCACCGCGCATTGGCTAGCGGCGGAGGAAGTTGCCGACCTGGTCCTGGTGGACATCATCGAGAAAATGCCGATGGGCAAGGCCCTGGATCTTACGCAGGCGGCGCCGATCCGCGGCGTGGACGTGCGGATCACCGGCAGCAACGGATATGAGGAGACGGCGGACTCTGATGTCGTCGTCATTATCGCCGGCGTGGCTCGGAAACCGGGCATGACGAGAGAACAACTGCTGGACACCAACGCCGGCATCGTGCGCGGGGTCGTCGAGCAGGTGAGCCGCCATTCACCGCAGGCGACTCTCCTGGTCGTCACCAACCCGCTGGACGCGATGACCTACCTGACCTACAAGGTGGCCGGCTTTCCTCGTCAGCGCGTGATCGGCGAGTCCGGGGCGCTGGATTCGACGCGCTTTCGCGCCTTTATTGCCATGGAGGCCGGCGTCTCGGTTGAAGACGTGCACGGGATGGTGATCGGCGCGCACACGGACAAGGATATGGTGCCGCTGCCCCGCTTCGCGCACGTCGGCGGCGTTCCGCTGGCGCACCTGGTCCCAGCCGACCGCATCGAGAGCATTGTGGCCCGGACCCGCCGGGGCGGCGCGGAGATCACCGAGCTGATGGGGAGCAGCGCGTTCTTTGCGCCGGGAGCGGCAATTGCCCAGATGGTCGAGGCCATCGTGCGCGATAAGAAGCGGCTGATTCCGTGCAGCGTCTACCTGGATGGGGAATACGGGCAGCGCGACGTCTGCATCGGAGTCCCCATCGTGTTGGGGCGGGACGGAGTGGAGCGGATCATCGAGCTGCCCCTCGACGCGCGCGAGCGGGCGGCGTTCGGCGCCTCGGTTGGCGCAGTGCGGGAACAGCTTGGTTCTTTGAAACTCTGACGGACTCAGTTCCTATTGACGGCGACCGTGCCCCCCAGAGGCTCGTGAAGCGTTGAGTGCCGCGGAGCCCGCGGGCATGGAGATCCGCCCGGTCGTGCTGGAGGGCCGGGTCGTCCGACTCGAGCCGCTGTCGATGGACCACCACGCCGCCCTGTGCGAGGTCGGGCTCGATCCCCAGTTGTGGCGATGGACGCACAGCCTCGTCCGGACGAACGAGGAGATGGCCCGCTACATCCAGGCGACGCTCGACGCGCAGGCGCAGGGCCGCGAGCTGCCGTTTGCCACGTGCGAGCGTGCATCCGGCCGCGTCGTGGGCAGCACACGCTTCGGGAACATCGACCGCGCGAACCGCCGCGTGGAAATCGGCTGGACCTGGATCGCCGGGCCCTGGCAGCGCACCGCCGTGAACACCGAAGCAAAGTATCTCATGCTGCGGCATGCGTTTGAGCAGTGGGGGTGCGTGCGGGTGGAGCTGAAGACCGACGTGCTGAACGAGGCGTCTCGCCGCGCGATCCTCCGGCTCGGCGCGAAAGAAGAGGGCGTGCTCCGCCAGCACATGATCACCGCCAGCGGCCGCCTCCGCGACACGGTCTATTACAGCATCCTCGACGGCGAGTGGCCGGGGGTGAAAGCCACACTCGAGGAAAAACTGCGAGGCCCGCAGCCCGGAGCCCGGAGCCCGACGACTCGATGAAACTCCACGAGTATCAAGCCAAGGAGCTGTTTGCCAGGTACGCCATCCCCGTCCAAAACGGGGTCGTCATCGAGCGTCCCCAGCAGGTGGAGGGCATTGCGCTCACATATCCGCTGGTGCTCAAGGCCCAGGTGCTGGTGGGCGGCCGGGGCAAGGCCGGGGGGATCAAGCTGGCCTCGACGCCCGACGAGGCCAAGCGGCACGCCGCCGCGATCCTGGGGATGCAGATCAAAGGCGAGAAGGTCCGCCGGTTAGTGGTCGCCGAAGCGGCGGAGATCGGCGCCGAGTACTATCTGGCGTTCACAATCGACCGCCCGGCCCGGCGCATGGGTGTGATCGCATCGGCTGCCGGAGGTATAGACATCGAGGAGGTCGCCCGCTCCACCCCCGACAAGATCGCCCGCGGCACCGTCGATCCGTTTTTTGGATTTCACCCCTATCAGGCCCGGCAGCTCGGCCGCCGCCTCGGGCTGGGCGGCTCATTGCTGTCTGACTTTGTCGCCGTGGCCACGGCGCTGTACCGGGTGTGCGTCTCCGAGGATGCTGAGCTGGTGGAGGTCAATCCTCTGGCCGTCGTGACGGGCAGACCCTTCGACGCCGCTGGGGGCCCGAGGCTGCTGGCGGTAGATGCGAAGGTGATCCTCGACGACAACGCCGTCTACCGGCACTCCGGCCTGCCGAAGAATGAGGAGCTGACCGAACTGGAAGCGGCGGCACGGGCGGAGGGACTGTCGTACGTGGAGCTGGATGGGGATCTGGCGATCATCGGCAACGGCGCGGGTCTGGTGATGGCCACGCTGGACATGGTGGCACACTTCGGCGGCCGGCCGGCCAACTTCCTCGACGTCGGAGGCGGCGCGACGACGGAGAACATGAAGCAGGCGATCGAGATCGTGGTCCGCAAACCCGGCGTGCGCGGCCTGCTCATCAACATCTTTGGGGGCATCACCCGGTGTGATGACATCGCCCGCGGCATCGTGGATGCGCGATCACCCGTGGACATGGTGGTGCGTCTCACCGGCACCAATGAAGACGAGGGGCGGCGCATCCTCGAGTCGGCGGGCATTCACGCCTACGTCGATCCACAGGAAGCCGCCCGGCGGGTCGTGGCGCTCGTGGCGCACGGCGCATGAGCATCCTCATCAGCAAGGACACGCGGGTACTCGTGCAAGGCATCACGGGCTATCAGGGCGAGTTCCATACCGCCCGGATGCTTGAGTTCGGCACGCGGGTCGTCGCCGGGGTCACGCCGGGCAAAGGCGGAACGCAGGTGCACGGCGTGCCGGTGTTTGACACCGCGGCCGAGGCCGTGCAGGCTGCCGGGGCGACCGCCGCGTGCATTTTTGTCCCGGCCAGGTTCGCGAAGGATGCCGCGCTTGAAGCCATCGAGGCGCGGCTCGATCCCGTGGTGGTGATCACCGAGGGCGTCCCGGTGCACGACGCGCTGCAGATCGTCGAATTCGCCCGCCGGCAGCAGGTCCACCTGGTTGGTCCGAACTGTCCCGGCCTGACCGTTCCCGGTCAGTGCAAAATCGGGATTATGCCCAACCACCTGTTCGCGCCGGGGCCGGTGGGGGTCGTCTCCCGCAGCGGCACCCTCACCTACGAGATCGTGGCGGCGCTGACGCGGGAAGGGATCGGGCAAAGCATGGCGCTGGGACTCGGCGGGGATCCTGTGGTCGGCCTCAGTTTCACCGACGCGCTGCGCATGTTCCAGGACGACCCGCACACCGCGGCGGTGATTCTGATTGGGGAAATCGGCGGCAGCGCGGAAGAAGAGGCGGCGCGGTTCATCTCCGCCCACGTGCGCAAGCCCGTGGTGGGGTACATCGCCGGCCGCACCGCTCCGCCGGGCAAGCGGATGGGACACGCCGGCGCCGTCATCTCCGGCACGGAGGGCACGGCCGGCTCAAAGATCGAGGCGCTGCAGGCGGCCGGGGTGACGGTGGCCACGCTGCCGGGCGAGGTGGCGGCGCTGGCGCGGGCTGTGGTGTGAATCGGGCGAAGGAGGTGGTTCGGTGCAGAGTTTTGTGTTGCGCTGGCTCGTCAACTCCGTGGCGATTTATCTCACCACGCGCATTATTCACGGGGTGCGCATTCCTGACTTCGGCGCCGCCATCGTCGCGGCACTGGTGCTGGGGATTGTCAATGCGTTCATCCGTCCCCTTGTCCTCATCCTAACGCTGCCGGTGAACATCCTGACCCTGGGACTGTTCACCCTGGTCATCAACGCCCTGATGCTGTACATCGTGGCCGCGGTGACCGCGCTCTCTGTGACGAGTTTCTGGTCGGCGCTGGTGGGCGCCTTGCTCATCGCCCTCATCAGCACGCTGTTGAGCCACGTCCTTATTCGATAGAGATGGTACACTTGAGGAAAGAAGTGATTGGTGATTAGTGATTCGCGATTCGCAGGCGACGGCAACAAATGGATAGTGCGCAGCGAGTCACGAATCACGATTCACGAATCACGGCAGGGGGTTGAATGTGGCCAGGCCATCGACGGTGCGGCGCCTGCGGCCCATCGCCGACCTCCAGTTTGTGATCATCACCGGGCTATCCGGCGCGGGGAAGTCGAACGCCATGAAGGTGTTTGAGGACCTCGGCTTCTTCTGCGTGGACAACCTGCCTCCGGCGTTGCTGCCGAAGTTCGCCGAACTCTGCCTGCAGTCTGAAGGTCGTGTCCAGCGCGCGGCGCTGGCCATCGACGCGCGCGGGGGGGAGTTTTTCAACGATCTGTTCACCTCGTTGAACGCCCTTGAAGCGATGGGGCTGGACTATGTCATCCTCTTCCTCGATGCGGCCGACGATGTGCTGGTCCGCCGCTTTGAAGAGACGCGCCGCAAGCACCCCCTGGCCCAGGCGGGCGGCATCATGGACGGCATCCGTGCCGAGCGGCACCGGCTGGAGGCCGTGAAAGAGAAAGCCGACAAGATCATCGACACGTCCACCCTCAGCGTGCGCGAACTGCGCAACACGATCGTGGACGCGTTCGTGCGCGGTCCGGACGCGGTCACACTCACCGTCACCGTGCTCTCGTTTGGGTACAAATATGGCATTCCGCTCGACGCCGACCTCGTGTTCGACGTGCGGTTCCTGCCCAACCCGCACTACGACGAGGCGCTGCGCCCCCTGCCCGGCAACAGCCCGCAGATCCGCAACTTTGTGCTCCACGCCCCCGCGACGCAAGAGTTCATGCGCCACCTGACCCAGTTGATGGACTATCTGCTGCCGCAATATGTGGAAGAGGGCAAGGCCCACCTGACGGTGGCGCTCGGGTGCACGGGTGGCAAACACCGTTCTGTGGTGCTGGCGGATGCACTGGCCGACCACCTTTCCCGCGGGGGTTACCGCGTCACGGTCCGGCATCGCGACATCGGGAAGGAGTAGTCCAGTGCCCACGAGGCTCCGCCGCCTCGCCCAGTGGCTGGCCCCAGGACTCGGCGTGAAGCGCTGGGTCGTGTTGATGGCTGCCGGCATCGTGTTGCTGTCCGCGGGGGTCCTGCTCATCGTCAACGTCCGGCCGCTGGGCTGGATGGAGTTCTCGATGTTCCGCCTGGCCGTGGCGGTGCTGACCTGGAGTCGCGGCGCACTGTCACCAAGTTGGCTCGGGGTGGCATTCATTGGAGGCGGGTTGCTGGCCGTGTTCGCCGGCCTGCAGGGAACGGTCCGCGCCATCGCCGGTGCCCTCCTTCCGCCCGGCCAGCACCAGCTGGTCGATGTCCTCGCCCAACAACGCCAGCGTCGCCGTGGCCCCCGCATCGTCGTCATCGGCGGCGGCACGGGTCTCTCCACGCTGCTGCGCGGGTTGAAGGAATTTACCAACAACCTTACGGCTGTGGTCACGGTGTTCGACGACGGCGGAAGTTCCGGCCGGCTGCGGCGCGAGCTGGGCATTCTGCCTCCCGGCGACATTCGGGACTGCCTGGTGGCGCTGGCGGAGTCCGAGCCGCTGATGACCCAGCTGTTTGAGTACCGCTTCCAGGGCGGGGCGCTGGACGGCCATGCGTTCGGCAACCTGTTCATCGCCAGCCTCGCCGGCGTCACAGGTGATCTGGAGAGTGCCGTGAAGGAGACCAGCAAGGTGCTGAACATTCGCGGCCGGGTGCTGCCGTCTGCCGCCCAGGACGTGGTGTTGTGGGCGGAGTTCACCGACGGCACCATGGTCGAAGGCGAGTCGCAGATTCCGCGAGCCCGCAAGCGCATCCGGCGCGTCGGCTTGAAGCCCGCGGACGTGGCGCCGCTGCCGGAGGTCCTGGCGGCGATTGAGGACGCGGAGCTGATTGTGCTGGGACCAGGCAGCCTCTATACGAGCGTGATTCCGAACCTGCTGGTGGGCGGCGTGGCCGACGCCATGCGGAGCAGCCAGGCCCGGCGGGTCTACGTATGCAATGTGATGACCCAGCCCGGAGAGACCGACGGATTTTCCAGCAGCGATCACGTCCGCGTGCTGCGTGAGTTGATCGGCCCGAGGCTGTTCACCCACGTGCTGGTGAACACCCGGCGCCCACGCAACCGTGCGCTGCTGGCGCGCTATGAGGCCGAGGGTGCGCGGCCGGTGGAACCGGACCTGGAGGCGATCCGCGCGGAGGGAGTCGTGCCGATTGGCGACGCGCTGATCAGCGAGGAGCACCTGGTCCGTCATGAGCCCCGGCTGGTGGCCCGCGCGCTGCTGCAAGTGCTGGAGACTCTCCCGGCGGACGCCCAGGTCGCTGCGCTGTAACGACGTAAACTAACGGGAACGCGATACTGCCGAGAGAGGATTACTTCTTCGCGTTCCCGTGTTCCCGCGATCCCGTGTTCCCGTCAGTTCGCTCTTCAGCAGGGGTCCACTCCTCGGCGCGCGAATGTCTAGGACCGGTGCCCCGCCAGAATCCACGGAGATTTTCGACGGGGTGTTCACAGGCCGTCGTCCTCGATGCCGAAAGTGCTGCTGGACTGGTTTTACGTGGCCGTGTTCGCGGTCGTCGGCACCCTCATGGCCGTGCTGCCGCTGGTCGTGGTATGGTTGCTGGCGCCCCGTGCAGACCTCCCCCAGAAGACCATCACGTACGAGTCCGGCGTGATCCCCTTTGGTCAGGCCTGGGCCCAGTTCAACGTCCGCTACTATCTGTTCGCGCTGGTCTTCGTGGTTTTTGACGTGGAGGTGATCTACCTCTACCCCTGGGCGGTGGTGTTCCGGCAGTTGGGCACCTTCGCCTTCGCGGAGATGCTGCTCTTCTTGCTGGTGCTCCTTGTGGGGCTCGCGTATGCGTGGCGTAAGGGCGCGCTGGAGTGGGTGTGACCTTCTCCCAAGTCGAACGCTCTCGTAGACCAGATTCCTGAGATGCCCTGGTTGATCGAACTGCTCAAAGCCATCGGCCTGGCCGTGGTGATCTTCACGTTCCTCGCCGTTGTCGCCGCGATGCTCGGGGTCTATCTGGAGCGCAAGATCAGCGGGTGGATCCAGGCGCGGCTGGGCCCAAAGCACATCGGACCGCAGGGGCTGCTGCAGACCGTTGCCGACACCGTCAAGTTGTTGCAGAAGGAACACATCACGCCGCGCCATGCCGACGCGCTCATCTTCAACGTGGCCCCGGTGATCGTCGCCGTGGCGGCCCTGCTGGACTGGGTCGTCATCCCGTTTGGCAAGCTCGGCGACCGGGTGTTGGTGGTGCGGGATATCAACATCGGCGTGCTCTATTTTGCCGCCATGGCCTCCGTCACCGTCGTCGGCATCATCGCCGGCGGGTGGTCGAGCAACAACAAGTACGCGCTCTTGGGCGGGCTGCGCTCGGCCTCGCAGATGATTAGCTACGAGATCCCGCTGGCCCTCGGCATCCTGTGGGCGGCGATGGTGGCCGGGACCCTGTCGACGGTGGGCATCGTCGACGCGCAGGTCAGACAGGGCAGCTGGTTTATGTTCAAGCTCCCCTCGCCGATCGGGTGGTTCGGGCTCCCGTTTGGGATCCTGGCCAGCCTGACCTTCCTGACCGCCGCCACGGCGGAGGTCAACCGGGTCCCATTCGATTTGCCAGAGGCCGAGTCCGAACTCGTCGCCGGGTATTTTGCCGAGTACACCGGCATGCGGTTCGCCCTGTTCCAGTTGGGCGAGTACGGTGAGATGTTCGGGATGGCGGCGGTGGCGACGATTATGTTCTTCGGCGGCTGGACCGAGCCGCATCTGCAGCCGTATATGTGGCTGCTGGTGACGCTGGGCTGTCTGGTGGTGGCGGCGGTGATCCTGACCACCGGCCTGCGCCAGACCCTGCTGGTTCGCCCGATCTTGATGCTGGCGGGGCTGGGACTCCTGCTGAGCCTGGTGATGTTCTTCGGGACGCGGGCCGGACTGTCGCAGGTCTTGCCGTCGCTGATGTGGTTCCTCGCCAAAATGTTCGCCTTGGTGTTCTTTCTGATGTGGATGCGGTGGACGTACCCCCGGCTGCGGCTGGACCAGCTGCTGACCCTGTCCTGGAAGGTGTTGCTGCCCTTAGGGTTGCTCAACCTGCTGGCGACTGGTTTCGTGCTGACGGTGTGGGGGCGGTAGGCCGTGGGTGAACTCGCCGCATTCATGATCCTGTCGCTGGTGACCCTCATCCCGGCGGTCGTGGTGGTCACCTCCAGCAACATCGTGCGTGCCGCCCTGTCGCTCGTTCCCACGTTCCTGGGTGTGACGGGCCTGTATGTCATGCTGCAGGCCGAGTTTGTGGCTGGCATCCAGGTGCTCATCTACGCCGGGGCGATCACGGTGCTCATTCTGTTTGTGATCATGCTCACCGAGGGTGGGACCGGCGTGCGCACCCGCCAGCTCAATGACCAGGTGCCCCTGGGTGCCATGGCCGCGGTCTGGCTGGCGTTCGTGCTCATTGTTATTTTCACCCGCACGGGCTGGCCGACCGCCGCCGGCGTGCTGCCGGCCTACAACGTCGTCGCGGTCGGGAACGCCTTCCTCAGCGACTACGTGCTCATCTTCGAGGTGACGAGCGTGGTGTTACTGGTGTCCCTGGTCGGCGCGATTGTGATTGCGCGGAGGGAAGACTGAATGCAGGTTGGTCTGACCAGCTATCTGATCGTCGCTGCCCTCCTGTTCTGTCTGGGCCTGTACGGCGTCCTGACGCGGCGCAACGCGGTGGCCATCCTCATGGGCATCGAGTTGATGCTCAACGCCGCCAATATCAATCTGGTGGCGTTCAACCGGTTCGTCGCCCCCGCGGCGGTCGCCGGCCAGGTCTTCGCCCTGGTCATCATTACCCTGGCCGCGTGTGAGGCAGCGGTCGGCCTGGCCCTGGTGATGGCGGCGTACCGCAGTCTGGAGACCATCCAGGTCGACGAGATCAACTTGATGAAGTGGTGATGGAGACGCGATGTTGCAAGTCGCCTGGCTGATTCCGCTCCTGCCGTTCATCGCCTTCTGGGTGATCCTCTTCCGGGGCCGGCGGTTGCCTGGGGAAGGGGCCTACGTGGCCATCGGCGCGCTGGGGCTGTCCGGTCTCCTGTCGCTGGTGATTCTGGGGCAGGTCATGTTCGGCGGACGGTACCAGGCCACGATGGTCTGGGCGATGATGGGCGACCGTCCCCTGGCGGTCGGCTACGCAGTCGACCCGTTGACCGCGGTGATGCTCTTTGTGGTGACCGTGGTCGGCTCGCTGATCTTCATCTATTCCGTCGGCTACATGCACGGCGATCCACGGTACCCGCGCTTCTTTGCCTACCTGTCGCTGTTTGCCGCCTCGATGCTGTTGCTGGTGCTGGCCAACAACTTCCTGGTGCTGTATGCGGGGTGGGAGCTGGTGGGCCTGTGCTCCTACCTGCTGATCGGGTTCTGGTTCGAGCGCCCCGCAGCGGCACGGGCGTCGATGAAGGCGTTCGTCACCACCCGGGTGGGCGACTTTTTCATGTTCCTGGGTATCCTGCTGCTCTTCTTCACCGTGGGGTCGCTGCAGTTCGATGCGGTCTTTGCCGCCGTGCAGACCGGATCGCTGGCCGGTCCGCTGCTGACCCTGGCGGCCGTGTTGATCTTCGGCGGGGCGGTGGGCAAGTCGGCGCAGATCCCGCTGCACGTGTGGCTCCCGGATGCGATGGAAGGTCCCACGCCGGTGTCGGCGTTGATCCACGCCGCCACCATGGTGGCGGCCGGAGTCTACCTGGTCGCGCGGACGTACGCGTTGTTCTTTAGCAGTCCCGACCATCTCGCGCTGACCGTGGTCGCCTACATCGGGGGCCTCACGGCGCTGATGGCCGCCACCATCGGCATCGTGCAGGACGATATCAAGCGCGTGCTGGCCTACTCGACGATCAGCCAGCTCGGATATATGATGCTGGGCCTGGGCGTGCTGGGGTATACCGCGGGGGTCTTTCACCTCATGACCCATGCGTTCTTCAAGGCGCTGCTGTTCCTCGCCGCAGGCTCGGTGATCCACGCCATGAACACGAATGACATCAAGGAGATGGGCGGCCTGGCGAAGGTCATGCCGGTGACGTATGTGACCATGCTGGTTGGGGGTCTGGCGCTGGCCGGCGTGCCGCCGTTTGCGGGCTTCTGGAGTAAAGATGAGATCTTGCTGGAGGCGTATCACCACGACCGGACGCTCTTCTACCTGGGCGCGGCGGGGGCATTTGTCACCGCATTCTACGTGTTCCGGATGATCTTCTACACCTTCACCGGATCGCTGCGCAGCCACACCGCCCACCCGCACGAATCCCCTCAGGTGATGACGGTGCCGCTGATCGTCCTGGCCGCCTTCTCCGGGGTGATTGGGCTGGTGGGCGCGCCGTGGCCGCTGGTGGGCAACATGTTTCACCGTTTCGTCCACTTCGAGGCCGCCGAGGGCGCGCCGTTCGATCTGCGCTTTGCTGCCCTCTCCACGGCGATCGCCGGGGCGGGCATCCTGGCCGCGGCCGTGGTGTACCGGTGGCAGCTGGTCTCATCGGCGACGCTGCGCCGGGTGCTGGCGCCGGCGTACGCGGTCCTGGTCCACAAGTACTGGTGGGACGAGTTCTACGCGGTCAGCGTCGTCCGGCCCGTGGTCTGGGTCGCGCAGCAGCTGCGGACGTTTGATGTCTATGCCATCGACGGCGCCGTGAATGCGATCGGGGTCGTGTTCGTGTGGCTGTCGCGTCTGTACCGCGTCTTCGACCTGTATGTGGTGGACGGCGCGGTCAACCTCGTCGGCTGGCTGGCCAAAGCCGCCGGCGGTAGGCTGCGCCACGTGCAAACGGGTCGCGCCCAGAACTACCTGCTGGTCATCGCGCTCGGGGTGATTGTCCTGGCGGTGATCGGATTAACACGCTGACTGGCACTGGAGGGATGCAATGCTCAGCCTGATCATCTTCCTGCCCCTGGTGGGTGGGATCATCATCCTGTTCACGTCCAAGACCAACGAGACGTTGCTGAAGGGGATCGCCCTGGGCGCCTCGCTGGCATCGTTCGTCCTCTCGCTGTTCATGACGGCCTTGTTCAAGATCGGCGGCGGGTTCCAGTTTCTCGAGCTGGGCAACTGGATCCCCAGCCTCGGCATTCACTACCATCTCGGCGTGGATGGATTGAGCCTGCCCCTGATCGTGCTCACGGCCCTGCTGAGCCTGCTGTCGGTCGCCTACTCCTGGCGGATCGAGCTGCGGTTGAAGGAATATCTGTTCCTCTTCCTGCTGCTGGAGACCGGGATGCTGGGAGTCTTTGCCGCGCTGGACTTCTTCCTCTTTTATATCTTCTGGGAAATCACCCTGGTGCCCATGTATTTCCTCATCGGCATCTGGGGCGGCCCGCGCAAGGAGTACGCGGCCATCAAGTTCTTCCTGTATACGCTGGTGGGATCGCTGGCCATGCTCCTGGCCATCCTGGTGATGTACTTCAATGCGCAGCCGCACACGTTCAACATGCTGACGCTGATCGAGCAGCAGCCGCTGGCCGCCAAACCCGTACTGGCCGCGCTGGCGTTCTGGGGGTTCTTCCTCAGCTTCGCGATCAAGGTGCCGATGTGGCCCTTTCACACCTGGTTACCGGACGCGCACGTGGAGGCGCCGACGGCCGGGAGCGTCATCCTGGCCGGCGTGCTTCTGAAGATGGGGACGTACGGGTTCGTGCGGGTGAGTTTGCCCATGTTGCCCGAGGCGTTCCGCATTTACGCGCCGGCGGTGGCCGTGCTGGCCCTGCTGGGGATCGTGTACGGCGCGCTCGTGGCCATGGCCCAGACCGATCTGAAGAAGCTGGTCGCCTACAGCTCGGTCAACCACATGGGCTACGTGATGCTCGGCGTTGCGTCCGCCGCGGCGGCCGCCGGCATCCCGGAGAAGGCCGTCGCCGCCGCTACCGCGCTCAACGGGGCGGTCTTCGAAATGGTGGCTCACGGCGTCATCACGGGCGCGCTGTTCTTGATCGTCGGGGTCCTCTATGATTTCCGGGCCCACACCCGGGGCGTGGATGAGTTCGGCGGACTGGGCGCCCGCCTGCCGATGTACACGGGCATCACCATGGTGGCGATGCTCGCGTCGCTGGGCCTGCCGGGGTTGATGGGGTTCGTCGCCGAGTTCTTCATCTTTGTCGGTTCGTTCGGCATCTTCCCATACCTGACGGTGGTGGCGGTGACCGGTGTGATCTTTACGGCGGCGATGTTCTTGTGGACGATCCAGCGCATCTTCCTGGGGCCATTTAACGAACGATGGGCCGGGCTCCCGGACATGGACACGCGTGAGAAGATTTCGCTGGTGCCACTGGCAGTCCTGATGGTCATCTTCGGACTGTATCCCCGGCCGCTGCTGGACGTGATCAATGCCGCGATGACCACCCTGGTCGCTATGGTGCGGTAGCACCGATGAACCTGGCGAGCCTGCAGGCGGATCTCTGGACCGTAGCGCCGGAGCTCTGGCTGCTGGGCGTCGGCCTGCTCACCCTCCTCCTGGACCTCGTCGTGCCCGCAGGCCGCAAGGCAGCCGTCGGGCTGACGGCGGTCGTCGGGTTGGTGCTGGCGCTGATTCCCACGTCCTCGATGGTGCTCTGGCAGCCGCGCACGGTGCTGTTTGGTACGTATGCGGTGGACGGCTTTGCGGTCTTCTTGAAGATTATCGCCATCGTGACGACGATCCTGGTGATTCTGTCCGCCACGGACTCCATGGGCCGGCAGACTCGCTTCGAGGGCGAGTTTTACGCCTTGCTCGTCTTCACCGCGCTGGGGCTGATGCTGATGGCCGCCAGTACCGACCTCATTCTGCTGGCGCTGTCCATCGAGTACGTCAGCCTCACCTCCTACGTGCTGGCCGGGTTTTTGAAGGGTAACCCGAAGAGCAACGAGGCCGGCATCAAGTACTTCCTGTTCGGCGCCACCGCGTCTGCGGTGATGTTCTATGGATTCTCGCTCGTCTACGGTCTGACCGGCACGACGAACCTCTACCAGATCGCCCAGCGGTTGAGCGCGGCGCCGGTGCCGGCTCTCTACCTGGCCGTGGCCCTGATGCTGGCCGGGTTTGGTTTCAAGATCTCGATGGTCCCATTCCACCAGTGGACCCCTGACGTCTACGAAGGCGCGCCCACCCCGGTGGCCGCGTTCCTGTCGGTGGGGTCCAAGGCGGCGGGCTTTGCCGCGCTGGTCCGCGTCCTGGTGGTGACCCTCGATCCGTCACGGGTCAACTGGGTGCTCCTGATCGCGGTATTGTCCGCAGCGTCGATGACGCTGGGGAACCTGCTGGCCCTGCCGCAGCGCAACATCAAGCGCATGCTGGCCTACTCCAGCATCTCGCACGCCGGCTTCCTGTTGATCGGGGTGGCGGCGTTCCGGGGCGACTTCGGCACGCCGGGAGTGCTGGTGTATCTGCTGGGCTACACCTTCACGCAGCTGGGCGCATTTTTCGTGGCCACGCTGATCGGCTCGCAGCTCGGCACCGATGAGATCCCCGACTATGCCGGCCTGGCGCGGCGGGCTCCGGTCTTGGCGTTGCTGATGGCGGTGTTCATGCTCTCGCTGACGGGGCTGCCGCCGACGTCGGTCTTTCTTGGAAAGTTCTATGTTCTGGCTGCGGCCATCGACAACGGCCTGCTGTGGCTGGCCGTGGTAGGGATCATCAACAGCGTCATCTCCCTGTACTACTATGCCGGTGTCATCCGGGCCATGTATATCATGCCGGCAGCCTCGGAGGCGCCGCTCGCGGAGCCGGCCGGGCTGCAGGTGGCTTTGGGGGTGACCGGCCTGGGGACGCTCATCATGGGAATTTACCCACAGCCCCTCATTGATCTGGCGCGGTCGGCGGCCGTCTTGCTGCGCCTGTAGGCGCAGCCGGGAACGCGAGAACTGGGGAACGGGGGAACGCGGAACTGCACGCGCACAGATCGCCCCAGTGTCGCGATCCCGCGTTCCCACGTTCCCGCATTCCCGTCAGTTATCTTGACTGTCTTCTCGCGCGTTTGTTATGATGTGCGCGTGTTTGCGGAACCCAGGAACATGCGGGGCGACCCGTGGTTCCTGGGTTTTCCGTGCAGAGGATCCCAGCGCAGTGGGTGGCGGCGAATGACAGGGAAGCACGGCCCCTCGGATGACAACCTTCTCCACGTAATCGCTGCCACGGAAAAAGAACTTGAGGCGAAGGTTGCCCAGGCGAAAGTGGACGCGCAGCGCATCGTCGAGGAGGCGCAGCGGCAGGCCGACGCCGTGCGCGAGCAGGCTCGCCGCGAGGCCGAGGAACTGGCAGCGCGCGTGCGGGCGGAGATCGCTCGTGAAACCGAAACGCTCGCCGCGCAGCGGTTGGCCACGGCGCAGGCCGAGGTCCAGCGCGTGCGTTCGCGCGCGTCCGAACGGATCCGGGAGGCTGCGGAGCTGGTGGTCAAACGCGTGCTCGGTGGGTTGTCATGATCGTCGAGATGAGCCGCGTGCTCGTCCTCGGCCCCAAGCGGCTGCTGGGGCAGGTGATCGACGAGGTTCAGCGGCTGGGGACGTTACACGTCGACCGGATCGAGTCGGAAGAGGCGCCTGAGGTCAGCGCGCTGCAACTCGCCGAAGAGGATGCGAAGACGGTAGCCGTCCTGGAGCGGGTTCTGACGCGCGCCGACGGCCTGCTGGTGTTGTTACCGCCCGGGTCTGCCGAACCCGGTGATGCTCCGGGCGACGCCTCGGTCGATGCGCTCGACGCCGAGGTCGCCGAGCTCGAGCGGCGGGTCAGAGATCTCACCCGGACGCGCCTTGAGCTCGACGAAGAGCGCCAATTGATCGCGTCCTACGAGGGCGCGGTGCGCGTGCTGTCCCCGCTGCTGGGCGCCCTCTCCCAGAGCCGGGCTTTGGAGTCCGTCGGGTTCCTCCTCAACACCAAGGACCTCACCGTTGTGGCCGCGCTGCGGAACGAGTTGACGAAGGCGACGGAAGGGCGGGTCGAAGTCATCAGCCGTATAGTGGATGAACACCGCATCGGCGTCGTGATCGCCTTCCTGCGGCACGAGGGCGAACGGGTACGCGCAATCTTATCTCGCGCCGGGGCGACAGAACTGCGCCTGCCGGCGCGTTTCGCGCGAGAGCAGGCTACCGAGACGATCGCGGCCATGGAGCGGCGGAAGGCGGAGATCCCGGCGGAGATCGAGCGCATCGACCGTGAGTTGAGCGGCATCGCGTCGTCAGCCCGCCCGCGCCTGCTGGCCGTTCGCGCCTGGCTGGCCGACCGGCTGGCCCAGATGAAAATCGTTCCCGAGCTGGCCCAGTCCCGGTACACATTCATCCTGCATGGGTGGGCGCCGACCCGCGCGGTAAGCGAAATACGGGGCGTATTGCGGGCGCGCTTTGGCAGTGACATCGTGGTGCACGACGAGCCGGTCGACGCCCACGATGAGCCGGAGCGCATCCCGGTGCTGCTCGATAACCATCCTCTGATCCGTCCATTTCAGCGCCTCCTGGCACTGTTTCAACCGCCGCGCTACGGGGCGTGGGATCCCAGCCCGGTGATGGCCGTCACCTTTCCCATCTTCGTCGGTTTGGTCATCGGGGATGTCGGCTACGGGTTGCTGCTCCTGCTCCTCGGGTGGTGGCTCAGGGGCCGGGCCAGGAGTGGGCGTGCGCTGAACATCAACTTTCTCAGCATGCGGTTCGCGCCGCTGTTGCTCGCGGATCTGTCATACTTGCTGCGCGTGCTCGCATTTTGGGTGATCCTGTTTGGCGGAGTGTACGCAGAGTTCTTCGGCAATTTGCCGGAGTTGCTCTTCCACGTTGAACCGTTGTATGACCGGGTCCGTCAGGCAGACAGCTATTTCATCGTTGTCATCATTGCGGGAATTCTGATGATCTTCTTTGGCCTGCTGGTGCATCTCACCCAAGCGGTCCGGCACAGACATCCCGTGGGCGTGTTTGAATCGATCGTGCTGATGCTCGGTACCAGCGGGCTTCTCCTGTTTCTCGGAGCGCGTGGAGGAAGGCTGCCGATGGAGCTCAGCCCAATCGGACTCTATCTCTTTCTCGCGGCCGTCGTCGTGGCGCTGGTGTCTCTGGTTGTTGATCGGGACGTCATGAAGCGCTTCTTATGGCTGCTGGAAAGCACGTCGGGGTTCGGTCACATTCTCTCTCATGCACGGTTGATGGCATTTGGCCTGGCGGCCGCCGCGCTGGCCACGGCCGCGAATCAGCTGGGACCCGAGATGGTGAGAGAGTTTGGAAGGCAGTTCCCGTCCCTCGGCTTCGTGTTCACTGGATTCGTCGGACGCGTTGTCGGGGTATTGATCACCGTGGTCTTTCAAACGTTGTTCCTCGCGTTCACCATTCTGGGGCACATGATTCAGCCGGCTCGTCTCCATTGGGTGGAACTGTTTACGAAATTCAAGTACCATGAGGAAACTGGCCGGGCGTACCGTCCGTTTCAGAGATCGGCGGCACCCGGCCGCTCGTAACCGATCTGTCTTACCAGGTCTTGACGTGGGCTTCACGCCGACGTGAGACGATGGATTCGAACCACGGTGACGTGATGAACAGAACGATTAGCGCCCAGACGGGCGGGAGGTGGGGGGTTTGAAGACGGCAGGAGTCGTGATGATAGTCGCGCTGGTTCTGACCCTCGCGATGGCCGGGATGGCTGCGGCGCAGGAGGCGGGAGCAGCGAAACCCGCCGGCGCGAATGCGGGACTGCTGGGCCTCGCAGCGGCCATCGCCGTGGGCCTGGGCGCGATCGGGACGGCATGGGCGCAGTCCCGCATTGGGGCGGCCGCGGCGGGCGCGATTGCAGAGCGGCCGGAAATGGGCGGGTTGATGCTGGTCTTCCTGGCACTGCCGGAGACCATGGTAATCCTCGGCTTCCTGGTGGCATTCTTCGTCATCGGCAAGATTTGATGTCGTCGGAGCTTATAACCATCCTGGAGAAAGAAGCCGCCGGCGAGATTGATCGAATCCTGGGAGAGGCGCGGGTCCAGGCGGAACGGGTGGTGGCCGAGGCGACGCGGCAGGCGCAGGAGTATCTGGCCGCTCAGCGCCAGCAGCTGGAGGCCGAGCGCCAGGCGGCGAAGGTCAGAGCGCTGAGCGCGGCGCAGGTGCGGGCCTCCGCCCTCGTTCTCCAGGCCAAAGATGAAGCTCTTCATGAGGTGCTCTCGGTCGCCGAGGAAGAGCTCGCCCGCGTGCAGCAGGACAAGGCCCGCTACGGGCCGATCCTTCGCGGGTTGATCAGGGAGGCGTCGGGCGCGCTATCCGGGCGGATGACGGTCGAAGCGAACCCCAAAGACCTGGACTTAGCTAAGCAGGCGGTCCGGGACCTGAAACTGGACGCCGAGGTGAAGGCGGCCGACGATGTCAGCGGCGGCGTCCGCCTGATCGCAGATGATAGCCGCTTCATCGTCGAGAACACCCTGGCCTCGCGCGTCGAGCGTGTGAAGACGCTCCTGGCGCCCGAAATTGCTACTCTCTTATGGGGATGATCCGCGACCGCGCGACCACGCGACCGCGCGTCCATGCCTGATTTCCCGTATATCAACGCGCGCGTTCGCGCCATGCGCAGCCGTCTGCTCGAGGCCGGCCGGATGGAGGAGCTGCTGGGGTTGCCGACGCTGGATGCCTTCTTGCAGGCGTTGGGGACCACACCGTACAGCCGGGAACTTCAGGAAGCCCTCAGCCGCACCAGCGATGCCGTGCGGGCGGTCGACCAGGCGCTGGCCCGCAACTTCTCCCTTACCACCAGCAGGATCCTGAGTTTCGCCGATGGGAAGGCGCGGGAACTCATCGAGCTCGTACTAATGCGCTGGGATCTTGTCAATATCCGTGTTATTTTGCGCGCGAAACATGCGGGCCGGCATAACGACGAAATCCTTGCCAACCTGATTCCGGCGGGTCGTTTGAACGAACCCGCGCTCAAAGAGGTCGCCGGCCAATCTGACGTGACCGGGGTCGTGGGTGCGCTGGGAGGTCTTGATTATCCACTGGCGTTGCCGCTGGCAGAGGGACTGGCGGCGTATCGAGAGTCAGGTGACCTGCTCAGCCTCGAGCTTCGACTGGAACGCTTCTACGCTGCCTACGGATTGCGGATCGCGCCGGGGCGGGGGCACGACGAGCAGGTCGTGCAGGGCCTGCTGCAGTACCAGCTCGATGCCACCAACGTCAAGACGGCTGTCAAGCTTCAGCAGGTTGAGGCGCTGTCTAGAGAAGAAAAGCTGAAGTTCTTTATCCCCGGCGGCCGGTTGACGGAATATGCTTTTCTCCAGCTGGCGGATCGCGCCACCGCAGAGCAGGGGCTGCACGCGGTGCGCGTGCTGGGTTTTCCGGTGAAAGTTGCCTTCGACGATCCCGCGACCTTCGAGCGCGACATCGACGTGGCCATGCTGCGGGCGCAGATCGACCTCTACCTGCAGGACCCCCTGGGCATTGATGTGGTCATCGCCTACCTGGCGATGAAATACAATGAGGTGGTCAACCTCCGGTTGATCGCGAGGGGCAAGGCGCTGGGGATTCCTCGCGACCGGGTGAGGAAAGAGATGGCCGTGGTGTAGGAGGCGGGAGGGTGGCATATAGGATCGCCGTGATCACCGATCCGGAAACCGCCACCGGCTTCCGGCTGGCGGGCGTGGAAGTCCGGGAGGCCGCCGATGCCAAGGCAGCCCTCGAGCACCTCCGCGCGCTGGTGTCAGTCGATTACGGGCTCCTCGCGGTGAACGAGGACCTCCTGCAGGGGACCGAAGATGAGGTCGCTCGCCTGATGCGGGACCGGGACATACCGATCATCATTCCCTTCCCGGCTCCGAAGGCACAGCTGGAGAGCGGCGAAGACTACATTGCCAGACTGGTCAAAGAGCATATCGGATTCTATGTGAAGTTGCGCTGACAACGAAATGGCGGGACTGGGGACTGGGGACTAGTAAGAACTTCACGCGGTTACCAGTCCCAAGTCCCCAGTCCCTAGTCCCGTAGTGGAGAGGTGTTGAGATGTCCATCAAGGGTTCAATCATCAAGATCGCCGGGCCCGCCGTCATTGCGCGCGGGATGACGGGCGCGCGAATGTACGACATTGTCAGGGTCGGCGCCGAGGGCCTGCTGGGCGAGATCATCCGGCTGGATGGCGACACCGCGTTCATTCAAGTGTATGAAGATACGTCCGGTCTGCATGTGGGCGAGCCGGTGGAGAGTACCGGCAATCCGCTGACCGTCGAACTCGGGCCAGGGCTGCTGACCGGCATCTACGACGGCATCCTCCGGCCTTTGGAAGCCATCCGCAAGCAGAAG
>VBAI01000156.1 GCA_005882295.1 Candidatus Segetimicrobium genomatis
GGGGGTCGCGGCGACCGACAAGGCCGCGGGGTCAAGTCCCCATCCTCTGGATCACAGCTCGTGGGGGTCGCGACGCGCGACTAGGCCGGGGGTTCAGATCCCTCGGTACCTGGCAGGCTACCGTCGACCACGGGCTACCCACGAAGCCTTCGCCGACTCCGAGACGCCTCGCGGGTAGCCCGACATGCAGCCGGAACTAGATACCAGTAATGGTCCCGTCGATCTTGATGAAGTGTGGCGAGCCAAATGTTGCTGTCAGGCTTCCACCGCCGAGAACACCAAAGAACCGACCGTCCCCCCCTGTAATACGGTACGTCGCATTATAGTGCAGGGGCGAGAGGGCGCCGCTCTCATTGCAGAGCAGGCCCACGGTGAGGAAGAAAATCGTACTTCCATCGGCCGCGGTGATGGCGCCCGAACCGGTGGCGATGGCACAGAATCCGCCGGCCCCGTTGGAAGAGGATGCTGCCGGGGTGGCAATGCTCAAGGAGTAAGTAGCGTTGCCAATGTGCTGGGGCATCGCCGGGCCACCCGAGGACCCTCCCGTGAGTAAGCTCACGCCGCCACTCCCGGTCCCATGGACCTCCCAGTTCAGACCCGCGGGCGGGGCCGCCGTTGCTTTGGCCGCGAACGCGAAGCTTACCGCAAGAACCACCAGGAAACCAAGCATTAATTTTACGAAACGGGACGTCATTGACTCCTCCTCCTTTTCCGCCAGATGGCTCTCAATCCAGCAAAGACCTTAGGATATGTCAGGTAAGACCCGCATGTATTATTTCCGGTAATAACCCTGAGATTGCTACGGGATTTCCTCTACAGCGCATGGTGGAAATGCTGGATGAGATATGCTGTAAAGCCCCTAAAGCAGCGAGAATATATCAATCTTTGGGCTTATGTCGGCTTACAGAGAATCTGTTGCGGGTACCACAAACTGTGCATTTGGCAGGCCCCCCGCCGTTACTACCCCTAGCAAGGGTCGCCCTGGTGGTAGGATGTCCGGCCTGCGAAATCCAAGTGACACATACACGACGTCTCACCAGGAGTCGCACCATGGTCCAGCGGAAACGCCCAGCCGACAGCACCATTCCAATGGAGGCCCTTCGGTCCGCGTTGAAGAGCCAGTATCACGCTACCCTTGCAATGCTCCGGACGGCAATTCGGCGCTGCCCCGACGATCTGTGGACCGCCCGCAGCGATCACGCGAATCCGTTCTGGCGGATCGCGTACCACACACTCTTCTACACCCATCTGTATCTCCAGCCAAATAACCGGGTGTTTCGCCCTTGGGACCACCAGCAGAGGGGAATCCAGCACATGGACAAACCCTTGAGGACCAGGCGACCGTACACCAAAGCGGAGGTGCTCACCTATTGGAGTATCTGCGAATCACTGGTCGATGATGCCGTTGATGCGCTCGACCTGAACAATCCGCGGAGCGGGTTCAGCTGGTACAAGATTCCCAAGATGGAGCACCAGATCGTCAATATTCGCCACATTCAGTATCACGAGGCGCAGCTCGCCGATCGTCTCCGGGTGGCGATCGGCGCCGGTGTCGGCTGGGCGGACGCACGCCGAAGTGCGCGTGTACGCGCGACAGGCTAATGTTATTGTCGGAAGCTAGAGTCCGAGGCAGGCGTCGAAGAACAGCCCCAGGAAGATTGCAAACGCGACAATCGACCTCTCGACACCGTGACCGGCCGCAATATTCGCAGCGCGGGCCTCACACGCCCTGGCGAGATGATCTCCAGGCTGTTCTGGGAAGGTTGTCCCTGGCATGCCTCGATCGGCGAGGGCAGGAAACGTCGACAATATCACAATCAAGATTGCCGTAACCAGCACGAACAGGTTCCTCATCGGAGATACCCTCTCCTCACCTGTGGCTGATCCTAGGTTCGCCCGACCCACTCGTCGGCGAACCGCCAAAAGGCCGCATGCAGTAACTCACTGCTGCTTACGGGGCTCACGTCCACCCATGAAATCGTCGCTCCAACTTCCTCCACGGCCTCGACTTCGTCTTTAGGTAAGCCGTGCACCTTCCAATCTGTCCCCTTAACCACATAGACGGGGCGAATCTCCCGAATGGCCCTGGCAAGGCTTTCGCTGCCCTGGGGCACGACAAAGTCCACCCATCGCAGCGCGTCCAGCATCTCCATCCGCCCCTCAAGCGGCTGCACCAGCGGGTGCCGCCGCTTGACGTAGTCATCGGGGGCCACGGCCACGACCAGCGGGAGATTCTCCGCTCGAGCCTGCTCTGCGGCCGCCCGAACGTACCGGATGTGGCCGTAATGGAGGGGGTCAAATGCGCCACTGGCGAGCACCGCAATGCGTGGCTGGACGAACTCTCTGACTCCGGGAAGTGCCCTGATGATCATGTGCGGCCCCCTGTCGTGGCAGCGACGGTCACCGGTCCACCAGCCGCCGGCCAAGATCCGTCTAATTCATATATACCGACATTCGGCCGCAAATGCATCCATCCACCGAGGGGTGGACGAGTCCTGCAGGCACGCACAGAAGAGGCGCTAGACGGGATGGGGGCCTGAAGGAGCCGCCCCTCCTTATTTCCCTGCGCCACCTGTGGCGGGCGGCGGTTGGGGGGTCGTCGTTACGGGGGCTGGAGCGGGAGCAGAGGAAGACTTGACGAGAGTCACGTTCAGCGACGCAGCCTGACCGGCCTTCACCGTGATCGTACGTGTGACCGAGAGGTAGCCAGGCCGGCTGAAGGTTACTTTATACGTCCCAGGCGCGAGTCTGAGCGTCATCGGGGTCTTGCCAACTGCCCGCGCGTTGAGTTGCACGGTCACCCCAATGGGCGTGGACTTCACCGTCACCGCCTGGACCGCCGCGGATCGGGAAGGCGCGGATTTCTGGGCAGTCGCGGCCGGCTTCTTGGCCGGCGCAGCCTTCGGCGCGGTGGGCGATGTGGAGGTCCGTCGTGGTCTCTGGGCTGACGGCTTCAACCAGGGCACCCACCTGGCAAGCGATTGCTCTGCGCGCAGCAGTTCTGTCCTCGTCGTCACAGCGATCTTTTTCATCGCGGGGACGCGCGCGCTCACCGCAGGCAC
This sequence comes from Candidatus Segetimicrobium genomatis, assembly GCA_005882295.1. GTDB lineage: Bacteria > Sysuimicrobiota > Sysuimicrobiia > Sysuimicrobiales > Kaftiobacteriaceae > Telluricultor. The sequence continues at coordinate 3,063 of VBAI01000156.1, forward strand.
GAAGCTCAAACCCACGACGAGCACAGCGAGGACCACAAGCCCCCTGACACTCCGCCTAAGGAGATGGGCCGGCGCCCGAAAACGAATCCTGACGCGCGGGGAAGAAGGTGGACGCTGTGAGGGAAACTGCATTGAGGCGACACGCATATCTGTGCCGCACTGCTCGCAGACCGTTGAGCCAGGGCTTTCCTGCACCGCTCCGCACTTCGGACAGGTACGGAGCTCGAACCGCGACATCGGCTGGCCTAAGGACATAGGAACCTCCCGAACGGCTAAAGTCCTATCCGTAGACCTACCCTCAGCCGCGGGTATCCTAGACCCCGCGCCCCAGGCAGCAGGACAGCGGGCCCGCATTGAGGAAGAACCCGGCCCCGACATTGGCAGCTCGAACACGGAGGGCATGCATGGCCCGCACGTGGCCCACAATCTGCGTGGTCGGATCTACGAATATTGACCTGGTCACCAGAGTCCCCCACCTGCCTCGACTGGGTGAGACGATCGTCGGCCACTCCTTCCACATGGGCTACGGAGGAAAAGGGGCCAACCAGGCGGTCATGGCGGCGAAGTTGGGCGCGCAGGTCACGATGGTGACCAAACTGGGACGAGATGTCTTCGGAGAGGGCTCGCTCGGCAACTACCGCCAGCAGGGTGTGGATACCACGCATGTGTTTTTCGAGGAGACGCGCTTCTCGGGGGTCGCGCCAATTTTCGTGGACGACAACGCCCAGAACTTCATTGTGGTTGTCCCCGGGGCCAACATGGGGCTCTCACCGGAAGACGTCCACCGCAGCGCCCCAGTGATCCAGGCCGCCGACGTCCTCATCTGCCAGCTGGAGATTCCCATGGAGACGACGCTGGAAGCATTGCGCGTCGCCAAGGCCGCCAGGGTGCGGACAATCCTGAACCCGGCCCCTGCGGCCGCCCTGCCGGACGAGCTCCTTGGTCTCTGTGATTTCTGTGTGCCCAATGAGACCGAGACCGAAACGCTTACGGGGCGGCCGGTCACGACTATGGATGAGGCGGGGGTGGCGGGCCGCCTGCTGCTTGGCCGCGGTCCGCGAGTGGTCATCATCACGCTCGGGGCGCGCGGCGCGCTGGTGCTCGAGGCGGGAGCGTTACACCACATCCCCTCCATCCAGGTGGACGCGGTGGACCCCACGGGGGCCGGCGATGCGTTCATCGGCAGTCTCGCCGTCTTCCTGGGGGAAGGTGCGCCCCTGCTGGACGCCGTCAGGCGTGCGAACGCCGTGGCCGCCCTCTCCGTCACGCGCATCGGGACGCAGGTATCCTTCCCCTCCCGGCAGGAGGCGGACACCTTCCTGGCTCAACAGGGACTCGCTTGAACGCACTACACTCTTCGAATCTATTGAGATTCAAGTGGTGACAGCGGCGGGTACTTTCAGCGCGCCCCCACAGAACGCGCAGTATCGCGCATCATCGCGGTTGACGGAGTGGCAGGTCCCACAGACAATGCCTTCCACCACCTGCGTGCCACAGTTAGGGCAGAACTGCGAGCGTGGAGCGACCGGATGGCCGCAGGAGGGGCAGTGCATGCCGTCATCGGGGAGCTTCGCGCCGCAGGTTCCGCAGAACGTCGCATCGTGGCGGTTCTTGGCACCGCAGGCCCGGCAGACTTTCGATCGCAGGAGTTTGGCACCGCAAGAACTACAGAATAAGTCCTCATCGCGATTCATCCGGCCGCACGACCGACAGAGCATAGCTCCCCTCCCCTCCGTCCCCGCCGATGTTGTACCACCGGAAGAAAGAGCCTAGACAGCTGCTCTCTACGGCGGGTTAATTCGCAGAGGCGCGTTGAGATCAAATGCCTGGGTTGTCATGTAGTGAAACGGGGCAGCCATGTAGAGGCGGTAGATCCGGAATGTGTCCAGCCCGATCCAGGCGGCAAATGAGGCGTTGCCGGATGACAGCGTCCACGTGACGATGCGGCAGCGCTCTTCGTCGCAGCGGCCCATCCTTCCCAGCGAGATCGCGGTCGCATTGTTAAGATAGGATACATACGGTCCCAGCAGCACAATGGCGGACGGGAGCATATCGCGTTCCCAGGGTCCTCCGCCCTGCCGGTACAACCGCGTCACACCGATAATGACGGCCTCAGCACCACCGGCCGTCCGGTAGTGCACGCGGTCGGGCTTCATCATCTCCAGGTCGGTGACGGTCACACCTGCGGAACCGTCGGTGATCTGCTCGCGCTCGCGCCACGTCCGCACGCGCGAGGCCGTCTCACGTGCCTGCATGAGGATCCGCCGCGCTTGTGCGTCGGGCCGGCCAGAGACCGAGCCGAGCTTGAGCGAGAACAGCGTGGTGGCATCCCGGGTGCCGCGCTGCCGGACGATCACCTGCACCTCCCACCATCCGGGAACGCCCAGCTCCCCGCCCTCGGCCGTAAACCGACCTCCATCCGGCTGCAGCGTGACCGTCACCGGATCGAGATCCTCGTCGAGCTTGGTCAATCGCAGGAGGATGCGCGTCCCCTCAGGAGGCACCGGCTCTTCCCCCGTGCGAACCATCGCCTCAAAGCGGTTCCATCCCGGCTCTGCGGGAGAAATTGTCAGGTCCACGCGGAACGCGCTAGCCAGCCCGGCCAGGACCAGCGGCGCCCGCGCCGCAACCGGCATGGTCACCGCCGCAGGCGGCGTGATGGTCAGCAGCGCCACCGCGAGCAGGATCACCGCTCCCAGCACAGCCTCCGCCGCAAGGCTGCGCAGGAAGGCGCGCGGTGCGTGATCTGCGGGCTGCGGGCCCTCCAATCGTGGCCGCATCACAAACCGGTGATAGGCGCCCAGGGCGACGGCAAGGATGACAAACAGCAGTTTGACCAGCAGCGTCCGCCCGTACGGCGTGACCGTCAGCGCCGGCAGGCTCCCCACATGCACCAGCGCGCTGTACACGCCCGTGACCAGCAGGATGCCCACGGCCATCGCGGCCAGCCTGGAGAACCGCGGGACGAGAATCCGCGCGACGGACGCGCGGTCCGCAGCTGGCGCGTGGCGCAGCACCAGCCACAACGGCGCAAGCCCACCTATCCACAGCGAAGTCCCGAGCAGATGCAGCCAGTCCAGGACAGCCGCAGCTGGCCCGCTGCCCACGGCATGGGAGCTCACGGTGATCCCCGCCAGCATGGCCGCCGCGGCAATGGGGGCAACAATCGGGAACTCTGGAACGGCCGCATCGGGAATCTTCGGCACGATCACCGCAGCCATCACACTAACCAGTCCATACACCGACGCCACCAGGACCAGCGCGGCCAGGTGAACCGACCCTACTAGCGCGACCGGCCCGCCCAGCAGTCCGGCGGTGACACCGACGATGACGCACCAGATGAGCATTGCCGCGCGGAGGATTCGCCCCGAGGAAGATGGTGGGATGAGCAGGATGATCGCGCCGGCGGCGCGGGCGAGCGTGCTCCAGCCGGTCTTCGTTCCGCCCAGCAGCGTCCACAGCGTTCCGCTGCGCCATACCCCGGTCACCGGCGTATCCAGCAAGATCGCCGCCTCCAGCACAAACTCGCCGGTCAATCCGACCAAGAGCACGGCCGCCGAGGTGACAGTCGCGGCCCGCAGCACCCCGCTGGTGTCAGGGCGCGGGCGCAGGGGGCGTAGAATGAGGAACTCGAAGAAGACCGTGCCCGCCAGCAACATGGCCGCGGCAAAGTTCACCCACCGCACCAGGACTTGCGAGACCGGGGGACCGATCAGACCGGTCCCCGCCGCTCCACCTGCCGGGAGCCGCTCACCGACCCCAAAGAGGAGGAACCCGCTGGTCGTGTGACCATCGGTGGCAGAGAGCACCCTCCAGCGCACGGTGTAGACACCCGTCGCAAGGGGACCGACCGAGATGGCAAGCGCGCGGCCATCTCCGGCCACCGCCACGGCCTGCGAGACGACTGCGCCCTGGCGATCAACGACTGTCGCCGTGCTCAGGCCGGCGACGACCGGTTCGCTGAACACCAGCACAACCTGGCGTGGCGGGGTGGACAGAGAGGCGTTGGCTGAAGGGATCGACCGCTGCAGAATGCTGTGGGCTGAGGCCGTTCCAACCACAACGGCCAGCACTAACGCTGCGCCGAGCGCCGCACGCACTCCTTCGCGCCATATCCGCATCAGTTACGGCCTCACGGTGAACACGAAGCGGCCCTGGGAAATAAAGCCATCATCGGCAGAGACGTCCCGCCAGCGCACGGTGTAGGTTCCAGCGCCGGCCGCCCGCAGACGCGCCACCATCGACTTGCGGTCCAGGTCGCTCAGGTCCACGCCGCCGCGTCCGTCGTCCACGCGGTGCTCGCGTGCGTCCCATACGCTGATTGTGCTGCGGTCCGGGTCGAGCTCGTCGTCAAACCAGACCCGGACCACCTTGGGTGGTACGGTCAGCACCGCGCCGGCCCCGGGGTCTGACCGCAGGAGCCGGGCGTGCGCCCACACGCCGGTGCTCATGGCCACGATGGTCGTCACGATGCACAGTAGAGAGAGGATCTGCATCTTGACCCCCTCACCCTTCATCCCTCTCCCGGCGGGAGAGGGAAACATGGTTGGGCGCTCCGCACCCTCTCTACGTGGCACGGTCAGGGCCCGAACTGGACGACGATGGTGTCCCCATCAGCGGGAACGTAGCGCTCGAAGGCCCGGTGCGGCCGCCCGTTTACCAACAACCGGATGCGTCCTGTGGCGCCGTCTGGGCAGCGGTCACCGTCCCGGTACCCCTGCCCCGTAGGAAACGCGATCCGGTCTCTGGCGAATGCGACGCCCGCGGACGCAAAAAACCGGCCGAGGTTCGCGTGCCCTCCGGCCTCAGCGGAAGTTTTCGGCTCGACATGGATGAGGCCGTCGCCCTGCGTATGAATCGGGCCCCCGGTAGACGGCAGATCCGGCACCGGCTTGCCGCAGATGACAACCAGGTACCGGGCGTGCCAGTGGTCCCCGACGTGAGGAAGTTTCTGCCGCGGCATCGCCAGCGCGCCGATTGCCACCGCGATGCCGGCGACGACGGCGCCCGTCAGCATCCAGTTGTCCAGCCGGATCTTCACTGTTGCCACCACGGCAACCCTCCAGACAAATAACGACAGCGCAGACCGTCCGCGTTCCTCCCAAGAGGGCATGCGCCCCGACCTACCGAAGGTTTCGCCAGGAAACCATGGGCGCGACCTTTGTATGGCCGGCGTTTCTGTGGGTGCTGTTGAGCATCCCCCTGCTTGCCGTGCTCTATGTGCGCGTACTCAAACGAACGAGCCGGCATGCGGTAATACTCTCCACGACGGCAACGCTCATCGCCGCGAAAGGCGGCGGCAAGATGCGGCACCTGCCGCCAGCGCTCCTCGCGCTCTCGCTCATCGTGCTCATCGTGGCAACTGCCCGGCCGGTGCTTCCGCTGCCGGTACCTGCCGACCGATCCGCCATCATGCTCGCCATGGACGTCAGCGGGAGCATGCGCTCGACCGACATTGCCCCCTCGCGCCTTGAGGCGGCAAAATCCTCAGCGAAGGCGTTCCTGCGCTCCCTCCCGACCAGCGTCCGCGTCGGTTTTGTAGCGTTCGCGGGATATGCGGCCTTGCTCGCCCCGCCGGGAACCGACCACGCCCGCATCGAGGCGCTGATCGACGGCGTCAGTACGGCGCGCCGGACCGCAATCGGCGACGGGCTGTTGGAGGCTGTCGCCGCCCTTCCCGGCCGCGTGCGGCCGGATCCCAACGGCACCCTGCCCGCAGCGCCCGCACTCCCGCTCCCACCCGGCATGATAGTGTTGCTCTCCGACGGCCGCAGCAACGCGGGCATGGACCCGCTCAAGGCGGCCGCTATTGCAGCCCAGCAACAGGTGACGGTGTATACCGTCGGGGTGGGCCAGCGCGTGACGCCCGACAACACCTGGACAATCGGCGGCACGCTGGACGAGGAGACGCTCCAGACGATCGCCAGCCTGACCGGCGGCACCTACTACCACGCGTCGTCGGCACAGGGGTTGCGCGACGTATACCGGAAGCTGGCGCGCAGCCTGGGGTGGGAACGCCGGCCGACAGAGGTCTCGGCTGCGTTCGCGGGGATTACCGCCCTGTTGCTCACCGCTGCGCTGGCGGCGTCCTGGCTTCGCGTGCATCCGCTAGGCTCGTGAGAAGGCGCGGCAGCGCCCAACCATGTTCCCCTCTCCCTGGAGGGAGAGGGATAAAGGGTGAGGGGGGCAGAGTCTCCCCGCGGTCTCATTTGGCGGGGCGCGCAACAACCAGCTTGTCCGTTCCCGATTCCGCTCCCCACACTTCCCCGGACCGGCCGAGGAGCTGGCGCACACCGGCCCCTGCGCTGGGAAGCTTCAGCATGGCGAACGATTCATGCACCGCATCGAACTGCAGAAGCGCGTTCGCCCCGAAATCGCTCAACCACACCCCGTCGCGACCATCGACGAACACGGCGTACGCCATCGGAGTGGACCCCGGCAGGCGCCATTCCCGCCAGCGATCCGTGCCCGGGTCATACAATCCGACCTGACCTGCATTCCACTCGCTGACCCACAGGCGACCTTTCGAATCCGCCCACACGCGCCGCGCCCCCTGCCGCGGTGTCGGCGGCTCCAGGATGGTTGCCCGGCCGGTCGTGAGCTCGATCCTGGCGATGTAGTTGCCGGCCAGGGACGCGTAGTACACCGACCCGCTGGGGGTGGTGCAGATGCCGTACGGACCGCTTCCCCGAGGTGCGTCAAACACCTCGACCTTCCCCGTTTTCGGATCGAGGCGCCCGTAGACCCCGCCTTGCCCGGTGAACCACAGAATGCCGCGATGATCAAAGGTCGCGGTATTCAGATTGGCCCAGCCCCGGTCCGCCGGGAGCGGGTACCGCTGCACGCTCATGCTCCTGGGATCCACGCGGACGATGGCGTTCAGCCCGCCATCGGTCACCCACGGCGCCCCGTCGGGCCCGACGATCACACCGTGCGGCGCCGAGCGTTCCCCCAATTCCACGTACCTGGTCTTCCCGGTGACCGGATCCAGATGCCCCAGCGCGCCGGCGGTCTGTGCCGTGTACCACACACCTCCGTCGGCGGCCGGTGCCACATCGTGCGGGTGCGAGCCTGCCGGTACGGGGTACTCACGGAGTACGTAGGCCTCTGGTGCGGCCGGGCTGCGCTGCGACGCGAGGACGAAGATCGCTCCGAGGATCGTCCCAAAGAGTCCCATCCCGCGCATGATCCGTCTCCTCCATCACTCCGCGCCTGCGCGACGGCGCGACGGCGCCTTCGTTCTTCGAAACGGCTTGGCGACCATCTCGGCAAACGCTTCCAGGCCATCCAGGTCGTCGAGGTCAAGCCACTGCAGCATCACCCGCTGGAGCCCGGCGCCCTGCAACGCACTCAGGTGGTCGGTGAGCTGGGCCGGTGTCCCCACGAGCACACCGCGGTTGCGCGACTCCTCCCGCGAACGACCGCGCTCCTCGAGCCTGCGGCGCACCTCGGCATCATCCCGCCCAAACACCAATCCGGTCATCATCGAGCGCCGCACAGACGATGGGCTTTGGCCTCGAGCGGTCAACAGGTCATCCAGGCGCCGGTTGAGGCGGGCGAAATTCTCCGGGGTCTGAAAGGTGGCATTCCACTCCGTCGCATACCGCGCCGCCAGGGGCAGCGTGCGCCGCGCGCCGTTCCCGCCGACGAGGATCGAGGGGCCGCCGGGACGCCGCGGGCGTGGCAGCAGAATGGCCTCGCGCATGCGGTAGTATCGGCCGGAAAACGCGACGGGTTCGTCGGACGCGAGCAGTCGTGAGATTACCTCCAGCGACTCCTGGAACCGGGCAAACCGTTCAGTCATGCTGAGCAGATCAAACCCGAAGTGGTCGTGCTCTCGTTCCTGCCAGCCCGCCCCCACCCCCAGCGTCAGGCGGCCGCCCGAGAGATCGTCGACAGCGGCGGCCATCCGTGCCGTGAATGCGGGGTGTCGAAACGATGTCGGGGTGCACAGCGGTCCGAACTCAATGCGCTTGGAGTGGGACGCGAGCCAGGTCAGCGACGTCCAGAGCTCAAGAGACTCTTTGTCGGGGGGCGCGGCGTTGGTGAAATGGTCGGACCGGTACAACCCGGCGAAGCGCAGACGTTCCACCGCCTTGACGATCCCCTGCCACCTGGGCCAGGTCAGCCCGTCTTGCCCTTCCACCATAATGGCGACGTCCATCCCTGTATGTCGCGGGTTATTGTTCCCGCGTTCCCCCGTTCCCGCGTTCCCGTCGTTTAGCTCTTGGCCAGTGTGATCAGTGCCCTGTGGGCCCGCACGGGATCGAGATTCGCCGCCCGATCCGCGCGCAGCACGACGCCGTAGAGCCCGTCGCCTCGCTGGGCAAGCGGCGCGCGCAGGGGGTGCGTGGGGCCGATTGGCGCCAGGATCCGGATCGCCACCGTCTCCAGCCTGAATTCGACCGCGAGCGAACGCGGAATCGGTGCCACGGTCTCGAACGGCTCACGACCCAGCAGCGCCTGGTAGGATGCGACGGACCGGTCGAAACTCCCTGTGGCGACGGTCAGCGCCTGCACGCCGGCTGCGCCGTTGGCGTGCGTGACATTGGGGGGCACGCGCAGGTGCCGGGCCGTCACATCCTCGATGAGAAAAGGCAGCACCGCTGCCCGCGGAAATGCAAGCCGCCACGAAACCTCTTGTCCATCGGGGCGCACGCGACCGCCTGTTACAGGCCCATCGATCTCGCCGGCGCCCACGACGCCACCCAGCGGGGAACAGGCCAGGGCGAAGTCGGCGAGCCCCCCGCCCGACCGGATCCGCCGCAACGCGCGGCCCAGCAGCGGCGACCGGCGCGTCAGGACACGGTCCAGGCCGCTGCGGGCCAGCGCCCGGAACACACGCCGCTTCCACGTTGCCGTCAGCGCCAGCAGCTCCAGGTACCGGCCGTCCGCAAATGGGATCAGGGCATTATGCGTGAGCCCGTCCGCGTGCACGCCGCCCGGCACGATGGTGAACCCCAGCGCCGCGTAATCGTCCGACGCCCGGCCGAGATCTTCGACAAAGATGACGACGTGGTCAACGGAGAACGACGGAGTCGGCACTCTGCCCTCGGTGATCCGCCCTAACCCCACAGCGCAGGCTTGGTCACCATGAGGAACACGATGATCAGGACAAGCAGCATGAAGACCAGCCCGATCGTGCGGCCCCGGTCTGACGCCCGCCGGTAGACCTCAGACTGCGGTCCGCCTGCCTCGAGGGCCTGGATCTGACTGCGTAACGCGGGGGTGTAGCCCCGGGCGCCGATCGCCATGCCGACAATGAAGAGACCCAGCCCTGTAGCAATCCACGGAGTGGCGAGAGCCAGGTGACCCGCGTAGAGCATGGCCAGGCCGGTGATCAGCAGCAGGCCATAGGCCGGGTTGGCGATGCGGTTGTCCAGAAAGCGCACTCCCCTCAGGATGGCCCGGAGAGATTCCGGTTGAGCGGCCCCCAGCGTCATCCAGACACCATAGGTGGCATTCGCGCCCACGGCGACGATGGCCGCGAGGACGTGAATGTACTTGAGGACCAGATAGACGCTCATCTTCGCCTCCAACACCCGGACACGAATGGGGCTAAGTCTTTCGAATTCGGCGCGCCTGCAGGATGGCCTCCCACACCCGGCGGGGCGTGAAGGGGAAGTTCAGGTGGCGGATCCCGAGCGGCGCCAGCGCATCCATCACGGCGTTGGCGACCGCTGCGGGAGTGGCGATGCACCCGGCTTCGCCGATCCCTTTGGCACCTAGAGGGTTGAGCGGAGAGAGAGTCTCCAGAAACTCGCTTGCCACGGGCGGCACCTGCACCGCGCGCGGGATCCCGTACTCCGCAAATGTCGACGTGAGAAACTGGCCATCCTCGCCATAGACTGCTTCCTCAAACAGGGCCTCACCGAGCCCTTGGACCGATCCGCCGATGACTTGCCCTTCCGCCAGCAACGGATTGACGATGCGGCCGGCGTCGTCCACGGCCACCAACCGCAGCATCCGGACCTCACCCGTGACCGGGTCGATCTCGACCACGGCGCCATACGCGCCAAAGGGGAAGACCGGACCGGGCAGGCGGAAGATCTCCATGGCATCAAGGCCCATCCCCAGGTCTTCGGGCAGACGCCCCGGCTGGTAGGCGGCGGCCCCGATCTCCGGCAGAGTCAGGGCACGGTCGGGAGCTCCGCGTACGGAAAGCCGCCCATCCGACCAGACGATATCATCTGGTCGTGCCTCGAGCAGATGCGCGGCGATCCGGACCACTTTTGCCTTCACTCGTTCCGCCGCTCGCAGCAGAGCCGATCCTCCGATCGTTGTCGAGCGGCTGCCGAACGTACCGACCCCGCGCGGGACGATGGCCGAATCCCCTTGCTCCACGGTAATGGCCTCGAGGTCAACCTGCAGGACCTCGGCGGCGATCTGGCTGAATGTGGTGGCGTGACCTTGACCGTTGGGCGTTGAGCCCATTCGCACCACCACCCGGCCTGCCGGCGTCACATTCACGGCGGCGCTCTCCCACAGCGCGCTCCCCGCGCGCTCCACGTAGATGGCGGTGCCAATCCCCAGCAGCCGTCCGTCTCGCCGGGCCTCCGCCTGCTCCCGGCGCCACCGATCATACTCGAGCAGCGCGCACACGCGATCCAGGACGCGGCCGTAGTTACCCGAGTCGTATGTGAATCCCAGCGGCGTGCGGTACGGAAAGCGGTCCGGGGCGATGAGATTCCGGCGGCGGAGGGCCACAGAATCCATGTTCAGGTCCCGGGCTGCCAGATCCACCATCCGTTCGACCAGATACGCCGCCTCGGGGCGCCCAGCACCGCGGTACGGACCGGTGGGGACTTTGTTGGTGGCCACGCCCAGCATCTCCACGCTGGCGTTGGGGATGGCATACGCACCGGTCAGCAGCATCGAGGTAGTCACCGGCACCATCGCCGTGGGCGGGTACAGGTAGGCCCCGAGATCAGCGATGATGCGGGCCCGCACGGCGAGCATCGTGCCCGCCGCGTCCAGCGCCAGCTCCATCTCCACATCGAGCCCCCGCCCCTGATAGGAGGTGGCCAGATTCTCGCGGCGGGTCTCCACCCACTTCACAGGACGGCGGGTGTGGATGGCCAGCCAGGCGGCGACGGCGACGTCGACCGCGACAGAGCCTTTGCTGCCGAATCCGCCGCCGACATCCGGAACGATCACGCGGATCCGGTCATCAGGACGGCCGAGCATACGGCTCAACTGACTGAGCGGTCTGTGTGGATCCTGCGCCGAGACCCACATCGTCAGGAGGTCCGCGCCGGGATCGTACGCGGCGATCGCCCCGCGCGTCTCGATCGGCGCCGCCACCAGGCGCGGGATGCGGAACTCCTGGCGCACGACGCGGGCGGCCCGCGCGAACGCACCGTCCACATCTCCCTGGCTCCGCCGCCACCGCGAGAAGACGTTGTCCGGCAGTGATGTATGCAGCCGCACCGCCGCCCTCAACGCTAGGCGCGGATCGGTCACCGCTGGCAGCGATTCGTACTCGACCGCGACATGCTCAACCGCGTCCTGGGCGGCCGGCAGGGTGTCGGCGAGGACGACCGCGACCGGCTCGCCCACGTAACGCACCGCCCCGGAGGCGAGCACCGGATGGGGAACCGCCGTGATCTCAGCCCCCTCCACCGGATTGGGCGGCGCGGGCCGGACAGTCCCTAGGAGATCGTCGGCCGCGACGACCGCCAGCACGCCGCTGTGGCGCCGCGCCGCGGAGAGGTCAATCTTCTTGATGAGGGCGTGAGCGACGGGACTGCGGACGACCGCCATGTGCGTCATCTCGGGCAGGATGATGTCATCGAGATAGTGTGCCTGCCCCCGCAGGAACCGGGGATCTTCGCGCCGGCGGATCGGCCGACCGATCCAGCGTGTCGTAGATTCGCTCACGGTTCAGCCTCTGGCGAGCAGCGGCTCAAAGGGGATCCCGTGGAGGCATTCCGCTCCGCCATCCTTCACCACGGTCAGCGCACCGAGTTGCAGCCCCATCCGCTCGTCGGGTGTGACCGGATTGGGTTGGATCACAATCGCCATGTTCTGCTCCACACACCGCCCTTCCGGCGCCGGACGCGCCTCATCCCAGGGCCAGTAGTCGCAGCAGCTCCGGTCGATGACCGGAGGATGGATATCCACACCGTACCCGTGCACAAGATCATCATAGATCCGATAGCCTCGCTCCCCGATCACCGACGCGGCGCGGATGATCTCCCGCACCGCCGCCCCCGGCCGGACGGCGCCTGCCATCCGCTGATAGGCTTCATACGCCGTCTCGAACATGCGCCGCCACGACGGAGTGGGATCTGCGCCGACGAACACCGGCCGGTGAATCTGTCCGGAGTATCCCCAGCATGAGGCGCTGATCTCGGTGATGATCACATCCCCCCGCCGGATGCGGCGGCCAGAGGGATTCTGCGCCGGAACGCATCCGGTGGGATTATCCATCGGCATCGAGCGGAGAAAGGCGATGTGGGGTTGCCCGCCGGCAGCACGGGAAGCGCCTTCGATGATGGCCAGAAGCACGTACTCCGGCATCCCCTCCCGCACGTCTGAGGCCACCGCCGCCATCGCCGTGTCCGTGAGAGCCGCCGCGGTGCGTAGCCGGGCGATCTCTTCGGTAGATTTCACTGCCCGTAATCCGGCAAACTCCGCCGTGACGTCTTCGACGTGCAACTCCGGCAATGCTGCGCGCAGCGACTGGTAGTGCTGGTAGGGCATGCCGATGCCGAAGGTGGCATTCACCCCCACCAGGCCGACGCGCCCGCGGCCGAGACCGAGGGCGCGCAGCCGGGACGCCACCGACGACGCCGGATCGTAGCCGCCCCACGCCACCGGTACCTCGCTTGTCTCCCGGGCGGCCGGGACGTGATTCAACAACCCGACATACAGGACCGGCTCGACCGATCCTTCGCAAGGAGCGACGAGATAGGTATGATGCAGATCGAGGTGGTTGGTAAGCCAGAAGACATTGGCCTGGTTGTGGCGATTCACACCCGAGGTTCCAAACACGACGAGTGCGCCAAGATCGTGCCGGCGCATCAGGTCCCGCGCCAGGCTCCACCGGCGCGCCATCTCATGTGCGGTAAACTTCGGCGCGCGTTCAGGCATCTGCGCGGAGTTGCTCGGCCATCCAGTCTCCGACCAGGGGCCGGTACTTGTACGGGATGTTGTTACAGGCGTGGTTGCCCTCCGGGTACATGACCAGTGTGGCATTCGGCGCTTCGGCAACGACGCGCTCGGCCTGCCGGTAGGGAATCAGGCGGTCCTGCTTGCCGAACACCACCAGCAACGGGACTTTGACTTTCGGCAGGATCCCCGCCAGCGTGAGCTGGGAGGCCTTGGCCTGCCCTTCCCGTTCGTCGCGCGCGCCGCTGCGGTACACGAAGGTTTCCCGCGTCAGGGCCGGCAATTGCGCCCAGCACTCCCCAAAGTTGTAGGGACCGCCGATGGCGGCCACTGCCTTCACGCCAAGCTCGAACGCCGCCGTGCGCGGCGCGTAGTAGCCGCCCAGGCTCACGCCGACCACCCCAATGCGCCTGAGATCGAGGGCCGGCCGGTCCCGCACCGCGTCCAGGGCCACCGTCACCGCCGCCTCATAGTCCGGCCGAATGGGCATCTTCTCACCGGTCTCTCCCTGCCCCGGTCCGTCCAGCGACAGTGTCGCCAAGCCGCGAGTGAGAAAGACATTTTCCCAATGAAAGAACTCTTCTTTCGTCGAGTCCAGCCCCGGCAGCAGCAGCACCAGCGGATACCGGCCGGCCGGTGACGGCCGGCGCAGGTTGCCGACCATCGTCACGTGGCCGAAGGGAATCTCCAGGCGTTGCGCGCTGGGGTCCAGCAGGCTGAGCGCGGCATACTGAGTGCGCACAGCGCGCTCAGCGGTGACCTTCCGTTTGGCCAGGTCGACCAACCACACGAATGTGGCGAAATGATAGCATAGTGCGGCCCGCACGTAGGCCTCGCCGGCCGTGAGCCTGCGGCGCCTTCGCTCGGCGTCCGCCGCCAGCTCCGCATGCGTATCCCCGGTGGCCACCCAGGCATCGAGCCACTGCTCCCAGCGCTCTACCGCCGCGGTAGTGCGGACAAAATCGTTGTAGTCGACCCCCTGGGCGATGAACCGGGGGGCCCAATGCGCGATCGCGTCGGTGGTCCGATCGTCAGGCATCGCCGATCGCGGCCTCAAGGCTGGTGCCCAAATCTCGCAGCAGGACCATCGCCGCGTTCCGGCCGGGAGCCGCAGAGACCGACCCACCCGGATGGGTGGTGGCGCCGGTCTGATACAGCCCCGGGATGGGCAGCCGGTGCTGCGCCCACCCCGGCACCGGCCGCAGGTGTCCCGACTGGGCGGGGCTCATGTCGCCGCCGTGACAGGAGCCATGCCAGTTGTGCCGGTTCAACCGTTCCAGTCCGAGCGGGCTCTCGATGCGGGAGCCCAGGATCGTGGCATCGGTCACATTCGGCGCGTACCGGCGCAGTTGCGCGAGGTTGGCTGCGGACACACCGGCCTCAATCTCGTCCCAGCGCGCCGGCCCCTCCGGCAACTCGTACGGCTGAAACCCAATGACCTTGAGGGTATGCCTGCCGGCGGGGGCGCGTGAGGGATCGGCGACGGTAGGACACACCACCAGCAGGACCGGATCGTCGAGAGCCACGATCCCGCGATGAAACTCGTTGCCGACCCGCAACATCCGGTCCACCGAGCCGGGGATTCCGGCGGCCACCGAGGTGATCGTGCCCTGTCCGGCGGGAAACTGCGGCGGCACGGTGGTGGCGTAGTGCGTGACGAACATCGACACGCCGGCCTGCCAGGACCCGACCCCCGCGAGAAACTCCTCCCCCCATGCGTCTTTAGGGGCCATCTCTACCAGGTGCTTGATGTGGATGGTGGACAGGACGGCGTGGCGCGCGCGATATGCCGCGCCGTCCTCGGTCTCGACCCCCACGCACCGGCCTCCCTCGATCAGCAACCGCACCACCGGTTTGCGCGTCAGCACCACCCCGCCATGTGCCTCGATGCAGCGGGCCAGCGCCTGCGGCAGGGCGGCGGATCCGCCTTTGGGCATGGTCCAGCTGTGCGCCTGGCGCCCGTACGGGATGGAATATGCCAGCCAGCCGGTCCCGGGCCGGTCGGGCGGCTGCATGGTCATGAACGTCATCCACAGCATGAACGCCCGGGTATGCCAGTCCTGGAACGCGTCCCGGATGATCTCCCATCCGCTCTGCGCCTGGCGGCGGACCCACCGCGCCCCCTGCGGATGGCGTTCGATCAACTCCAGCAGCGTTGGACCGAACCCGATCGGCGTGTACCGGTAGGCGCCGAAGATCCCCTTCACGGCATCGTACTCGGTCATCATCTGCCGGAAGGCCGCCGCGTCGCGTGGTGAAAACTTCCCAAACTCCTCGCAGGTGCGGTCCAGATCGCACCACTGGGTCAACCAGGTACCGTCCGGGAACGGCACGTGCACGACCGGATCGGGGTGGATGTATTCCAACCCGTAGGCAGACAGTCCGAGTTCGTCCGCCCGCAGCGTGGGGCTGGTCTGGATCAGATTGTGCGCGGTGGAACAGGTATCATGCTGGAATCCCGGGCGGGTGAGCTCCTCGGTCGCGGTGTCACCACCGATGCGCTCGCGCGCCTCCAGCACCACACAGCGAAACCCAGCCTTGGCCACATAGGCGGCGGCGACCAGGCTGTTGTGCCCGGCTCCTGCCACGACGACGTCGAACGTCTCGCTCACGGTCATGAGGCGACGGCGCTCCGGATGTCCGACCCCGGAGCCCCGCGACGGAGAGGCCTACGCCCTCAGTGCCACCGGGCGTCGCCCGTCCACCGTCCCAGTTTCGTGATCGCCGCCCGCAGGAATCCCCACTGCACAGCCTGTTCATACGTGGGTTTGATGGTGGCGTTAATCGTTCCCAACGCCACCTCCGTCTCGATGCCCGCTGTGACCAGGTCGGGGGTGAGTCCCTCGTTCACCGGCCAGATGCCGATGCGCGCCAGGTCATCGTAGGTCTTCTCCACGATATCCCGGCTGAATTTCGTGTACTTCACGCCGATATCGATCGTCTTGTCCCGATTCTGATAGATGAACCGGTTCGCCTCCACCAGCGCCATGACCACGTTCTCCAGCAGTTTCGGATCATCACGGATCTGATCGCCGGTGGTGACGTACGCGGCATACCAGCCCCTGGGCAGCACCTGCGCCATGTGGCCCAAAATGTGCAGCGACGACTTCGCCTTCACCGCCTCGTACACCTGATCCACATGCAGCACGATGGCGTCGATCTGATTGGTCGCCAGCGCCGGCACGCGCGCGGCAGTGGAGATATTCACGTAGGAGACATCGCGCGGGGTGAGTCCGCAGGACTGCAGCATCCCACGGGCCATCACCTCAGAGTACGCCCCGGTGCCGCCGGGCGTACCGATCTTCTTGCCCCGCAGGTCCTCGCACCGCTGGATCTCGGCCTGCGCGACCATGGCCACGGGGTGCCGCACCGCATAGGTCCCGATCGCTTTGAGCTCCGAGCCCTGCGCCAGGGCGGCGACAAACGGGGGAATGCCGGGCGCAGCCACGTTGATCTGGCCGCCGCCCCCGATCAGGGCCCGCAAGGCCGACGGCCCACCCTCAAAGGTGAAGATCTTGGCCTCGATGCCGTACTTCGCGAAGATCCCCGCGTCCTGGGCGACCCAGACCGGAATGTGCACCAGGTTGGGCGGCGTTGTCGGCATGGCAAACCCAACCGGTTTCAGCTTCGGTTGCGCCGCTCCAGGGCCCGCCGTCACGGCCAGGAGACCGACGGCGGCCAACACACAGATCGATCGAACCACGCCCCTCCCCATCACCCACCTCCCCATCGCCTTTACTCCTCCCGCGCGACATACAACCAGGGGGCGATCCGGCGCTCCAGGTGCCGCAGCACGCCGGTCAGCACTACCCCCATGATCATCAGCACGACGACCGGCACGAACAACCGGTCCATGCGAAAGGTATTCGCATACTGCACGATCATGTAGCCAAGCCCTGTGATCGTGGTGTAGAACTCTGCCACCACCATCCCGATCAGCCCGCGGCCGATGGCCAGCCGGATCCCGGCCAGGATAAAGGGCGCCGACGAGGGGAGAATCAAGTCTCGCCACAACCGCCATTCTTTGGAACAGAACGAGCGCGCCACCTCCACCAGCCGGCTGTCGGTGTTCTTCACCCCCTGGTAGGTGTTGATCAGAATGGGGAAGATGCAGAACAAGAACACCAGGACGACCTTGGCCTTGGTCTGGAAGCCCAGCCAGACGACGATGACAGGGATTACCGCCACCAGCGGTGTGGCGTAAAGGGCGTTGACGTACGGATCGACGGCATGTTCGATGACGGCCCGCCGGCCCATGAGAATGCCCAGCGGGATCCCCAGGACGATGGCCAGGACCAGCCCCAACGAGAGTACGATGACGCTGCTCTTCAAATAAAATTGAAGCTCTCCAGAGACGATGAGCTCGTAGCCGGCACGCACCACGGCGGACGGATACGTGAAGATCACCGAATGGAGGGCACGCCCGTAGGCCTCCCAGGCCACGAGTCCCACCATCACGGAAAGAAAGCGGATCCCCGCGGGTGGCAGTCCGGCGACGGTCTCCCGCCGCCCCGCCGCTCTCCCCTGCTCCGCGACTGCGCTCATTGGCCGTTCCCTCCCACGACCTCGACCTTCAGCTGGTGCCAGATGTGCTCGCGCAGTTCCAGATAACGCGTGGACCGGCGCACGGTCTCAGGATCCCGAGGCCGGGCAATGCCGACCTCGAGGATCTCCTTGACGCGGCCGGGCCGCCGGGTCATCAGCGCCACCCGGTCCCCCAGGATGACGGCTTCGTCGATGCTGTGGGTGACGAAGAGCATCGTCTTGGGTTGGCTCCGCCACACGCGCAGCAGCTCTTCCTGCATCAGCTCGCGCGTCTGGGCGTCCAGCGACCCGAAGGGTTCATCCATCAGCAACACCTCAGGGTTGACGGCCAGCGCGCGCGCGAGGCCGACCCGCTGCTGCATGCCGCCGGACAACTGGTACGGATAGTTCTTCTCAAACCCCCGCAAGCCGATCAGGTCGATGTACCGCGACACCGCGTCCGCGAGGTCCGCATCCGCACGCCCCTGGACCCGCAGCCCGTAGGCGACGTTGTCGTAGACGGTCTTCCAGGGCAGCAGTCCAAAGTGTTGAAAGACCATCGCCACGTCCGGCCGCGGCGCCGTCACCTCCGTCTGGTTGACGAAAACCTGGCCGCGGTCGGCGCGGATGAGCCCATCGACGATCCGCAACAGCGTCGTCTTCCCACAGCCGCTGGGGCCGATCACGCACAAGATCTCGTGGGCCGGAACGTCGAGGGTGCACGCCTGCAGCGCCTCCGTTCGACTCGCGCCGAAACTCTTACTGACCTGCTTGATCGCCACCATCGACCGGCCCGCGGCAGGCCCGGCGGGCGGCACGGCGCCAGTAGGGTCTGTGGCCCTCACGGGACGGCGTCCCCGGCCGTTTCGATCCCTCGCGCCAGTGTGTCCAGGAACTGGGCGGCCCCCGCACCGTCGACCACCCGGTGGTCGCACGAGAGCGTCAACGTCAGCATCGGCTGAACCGCGGGGATGCCATGCACCGCCACAACCCGGTCGGTGATCCGGCCCACGGCGAGGATGGCGGCCTGTGGGGGATTGAGGATCGGGTAGAAGGCGTCAACGCCGTACATCCCCAGGTTACTGATGGTGAAGGTTCCCCCGGCGACATCTTCCGGTCGCAACCGGCCGGCCTGTGCGCGCGTCACCAGGTCGAAGCGCAGGAGCGCGATGTCCTCGATGCTCCGCTCGTCGGTCCTTGTCAGCACAGGCACGACGAGACCGGTCTCGGTTGTCACCGCCACGCCGATCCCGATCTGGCCAGATGGGATGATCTGTCCGTTCTCCCAGCGCGCGTTGAGCCGGGGATGCTGGCGCAGCGCCTTCGCCACCGCCACGATCACCAGGTCCGTGTATGTGATCGACGGGACCTGCGGCTGCAGCTGCCCGCGCCGTGCCACCAGCCGTGCCGCGGAAACGTCCCGGGCGAGATAGAAATGCGGGGCGGTGGTCCAGCTGCGGGTCAGCCGGTCGGCCATGACCCTCCACACGCTGTCCACCGCACCGGGAAGCGCGCCGGATGCCTGCGAGGAGCCCTTCGCGTTCATGATGTCCGCGGCGCTAATTTCCCCACCCGGCCCTGAGCCGGCCACGGTCGCCAGATCCACACCAAGCTCCTGGGCCAGCCGGCGTGCCTTTGGAGACGCCGGGGCCCGGCCAATCTGGGGAGGCAGTGGCGCGGCCGCCCGTGCCGTTTCTGTGGAGGCGGGCGGCGGTGGCTCATTCGGGGCCAGGACAACCGCCACCACGTCTCCGACCGGCACTTCCTGACCCGGGCGTGCGCGTATCCCAGCCAGGATGCCAGAGGCGGGCGACTCGATCTCGACGGTAACTTTGTCCGTCTCGATCTCCATGAGCGGCTGGCCCTGCGCGACCGGCTGGCCTTCGGCCACAAGCCAACGCAGCAGTTTGCCCGTCTCCTGGGCCATCCCCAGCGCCGGCATGATCACATTCGTCGGCACACACGAACCTCATGTCTCATTGCGTCTCGTTGCGTCTCGTTGCGTCTCTCGCGTCTATTGCGTCTCCAGAATGCACTCTCCGGACGCAATGGACGCAACAAGACGCAATAGACGTTATGTCCGGACTCGACTCCCCTCCTGGCGGGCGCTCGTGACGACCGCCTCGAGGGTGCTCGATGCGGCGCGATTGAGATTGGACTGAGTCTCGCGCGTGGCCGGCAACGGCCCGCCGGCTGTCTGGTAGCGTGTGCCGGCGACCAGCAGCTGCTCGGCCGGGAAGCGGGTGATGACCTCGCAGCCACTCTTGGTCACGACGAGTTGCTCTTCGATCCGCGCCGCGGACCATCCGTCGCTCGCGGGCCAGAAGGTTTCCAGCGCGAACACCATCCCTTCCTCGATGATTTCCGGATAGTCGATGGACACCAGCCGGCTAAAGATGGGCTTCTCCCAAATGGACAGGCCCACGCCGTGGCCATACTGTAGGGCGAACGCCGCCTCTTCGTTCGGAAATCCAAACTCCGCCGCTTTCGGCCACACCTTCACCACATCCGCGGTGCTCACGCCGGGTTTGATCAGGCCGATCGCCGTGTCCAGATACTCCCGGCACCGCGTGTAGGCATCGACCTGCGCCGGCGACGCGCTGCCCACCACGAAGGTCCGGTAGTAGCAGGTGCGATACCCCATGAAGCTATGCAGGATGTCGAAGTAAGCTGGATCGCCGGGACGCAGCACGCGATCGGTATACACATGGGGATGCGGGTTGCAGCGCTCCCCGGAAATGGCGTTGACGCCCTCCACATGCTCGGACCCGAGATCGTACAGCACCTTGCTCACCAGGCCGACGCATTCGTTCTCCCGCATGCCCGGCCGCATCACCCGGTACAGCTCCTCATACGCGGCATCGACCATCATGCAGGCCGTTGCCAGCAAGGTGATCTCGTCCTGTGTCTTGATCTTGCGGACCTCTTGCATCAGGCCCTGGCCGTCGACCACGGTGAGGCCTTCTCCGCGCAACGCCTCCAGCACGGGAATCTCAATCACGTCGACCCCCAGGGGCGAGCGGTGCAACTTTCGCGCCTCCAGCTCGACCCGGATCTTCCTGGCCACGTCTTTCGCCCGCTCCGGGTAGGCGCCCCGCAACGTTGAGATACCCGCCCGCGACCGCTCGCCCAGCCAGGGATTGTACAGTTGATGGTGCCGCGCCGCCGAGCCGAAGTCCCACAGGATGGGATCGTCGCCGCGCGGCAGCAGCGAAAAGCGCACCAGCTTGTCCATCGCCCACGTCCCGATGTGCGTGGCAGTGATGTACCGGATATTGTTCATGTCGAAGCAGAGCAACGCGCCCAGGTCGGAGGCCTCCAGGAATTTTTTCACCCGGGCCAGGCGCTCGGTGCGCAGGCGCTCGAAGTTCACCCGCTCTTCCCAGTCCACCGCCATCAAACCAAATGTCTTGATCCCCACCTTCATCACCCCTCTAACGACAGGTCGTCCCAGTCTCCCAGTCTTCCCGGTCT
>VBAI01000113.1 GCA_005882295.1 Candidatus Segetimicrobium genomatis
CGAGAGTTCTTCCTGGAAATCCCGTCTCAGACGTGCATCACCAAAGACAACGCGCCGATCAACATCGACTTCCTGATCTACTTTAAGGTGTTCGACCCGGATCTGTCGGTCATCCAGGTGACCGACTTCGCCGGCGCCGCACGAGGCATCGCCACCACCACCCTGCGCGCCGTCGTCGGAGACATCAGCCTCGACGATGTGCTGGCCAAACGCGAGCAGATCAACCAGGTGCTGCGGACCAAGCTCGACGAGGTCACCGAACGGTGGGGGGTGAAGGTCACGACGGTGGAGATCCGCGAGATTCTGCCGCCGCGTGAGGTGCAGGAGGCCATGACCAGGCAGATGTCGGCGGAACGCAGCCGGCGCGCCGTGGTCACCGAGGCCCTGGGCAACCGGGAAGCGGCGGTCACCGTTGCCGAGGGGCAGAAGCAGGCGGCGATTCTCAAGGCGGAAGGCGACCGTCAGGCCGCCATCCTGCGGGCCGAGGGCTTCTCACTGGCGCTGGACAAGATCTTCAGCGTGGCCAAGAACATCGACAGCAAGACGCTGACGCTGCAGTACCTCGAGGCATTGAAGGCGCTGGGCGAAGGCGCGGCCACCAAATTCATCTTCCCGCTGGAGTTTACGAAACTGCTGCAGCCCATCACAGATTTCGCGAAAGACGCGGGGGAACAGAAGTAACACGTTGAAACGTTGGAACGTTGGAACGTTGAATCGACGAGACAGCTTTGGTAACTGTGAATGTGTGTTCGCTTCAACGTTTCAGCGCTTCAACGTAGTTTCGTTAGAGAATCGCCTGCTGCGTCTCGGGATTGAAGAGGTGCATCTTCCGCATGTTGACGACGACCTCGACATTATCCCCCATTTTTGCCTGAGTGCGGGCGTCGACGCGGGCAACGATCGAGTGCGCGCCGGCGGTGAGATAGAGGATGACGTCAGACCCCAGCGGCTCGTGCACGTCGACGCCGGCCTTGATGGTCCACGCCGGCTGCGCGCCGTTGGCCAGCGCCCGGTCGGCGATGTCTTCCGGCCGGACGCCGAAGACGACGCGCCGGCCGACCCACGGCCTGGCCTGGGACACCAGATCGGCGGGCACCTCCAGCCGGAAGGTCCCGGCGTCGACAAATAACTTCCCGCCGGCTTCAGCGAGCGCGGAGTCGATGAAGTTCATCGCCGGGCTGCCAATGAACCCAGCCACGAACAGGTTCGCCGGTCGTTCATAGAGGTTGAGCGGCGTGTCGACCTGTTGCACAAGCCCATCTTTCATCACCACAATCCGGTCCCCCATCGTCATCGCCTCGACCTGGTCGTGGGTGACATAGATCGTGGTGGTTTGCAGCCGGGCGTGCAGCTTCTTGATCTCGGCCCGCGTCTGCACGCGCAGCTTCGCGTCGAGGTTGCTCAGCGGTTCGTCCATCAGGAAGACCTGAGGCTCGCGCACGATGGCCCGGCCCAGTGCCACACGCTGCCGCTGCCCTCCAGACAGCTGTTTGGGTTTGCGGTCCAGCAGCATCCCAATCCCCAGCATCTCGGCCGCTTCCTTGACCCGCCGGTCGATCTCCGTCTTGGGATACTTGCGCAGCCGCAGCCCGAACGCCATATTGTCGTACACCGTCATGTGCGGGTACAGCGCGTAGTTCTGAAAGACCATGGCGATGTCCCGGTCCTTGGGGGGCACGTCGTTCACACGGCGTTCGCCGATGAAGATATCGCCGGCCGTGGCCTCCTCCAGCCCGGCGATGAGGCGCAGCGCTGTGGTCTTCCCGCAGCCCGACGGCCCGACCAGGACGGTAAACTGCTTGTCGGGAATCTCCAGGGTGATCTCGTTCACCGCGGTGACGGCGCCGAACTTCTTGGTCACACCCGACAGCTGCACCCTCGCCACTTGAAGCCCTCCAGTAACTACTCGGGGATCATGGGGAAAAATTCCCGTTCCATTCCGCTTATCCTCTATCCTCTATCCCTTTCTCCCGCGGTTATCCTCTGGCCAGCCGCTTCTTGAGTTCGTCAATCACGGCAACAGGCGTGGGATCCACTCCGCGCAGCACGGCCAGGTACCAGCTGACGAAATCGCCGATCAATACCGCCGAGAGCAGCCGGGCCAGCTTTCCTGTCCCGGCCGCACGCACCTCATCGAGCCCGCCCGCCCGCGACAATGCCAGATCCCTGGTGATGGCTGCCCGCAGCGCCAGCCGCGGCGGCTCGACCGCGTCCCGGAGGATGATCACGTGCAGCAACCGGGCCAGGGCGTCATCCAGACCCCAGCCCACCGTTTCATTGTGGTTCAACTCCGGGAAGGTGTTCCAGACCGCGAACGTCTTGGCATTTTCGTTGAACTGATCCTTCCACCGCTCCGCCGCAGGTTCCAGGAACGGGACGGCGCTGTAGATCACCGGAATCCGCCCCGGCAACGCCTCCGCCAGGCGGCGCGCGGGACTATCCGGCCGGTCCGGCCCGTGCTCGGCGGTCACACGCTGCAGAACCTGCACCGCTTCTCGGAGCTCGGCATCAAAGCTGCGCACCACCCCGATCCGGCCGAGCACCGCCAGCATCGGCAAGAAGAGATACGGCAGGGCCGCCCGCGGCGGGAGCCCCTTGGGAATGACGACGGCCGCATGCCGGTGCGCCTGCGCACGCCGGAGCAGCTCCCCGCCGGAGGTAATCACCACGCACGCCGCGTCACGCTGCACGGCCTCGTCATACGCCGCCAGCGTTTCCTCAGTCTCCCCAGAATAGCTGCACGCGAGCACCAGCGTCTGTGGTCCCGCAAACGCAGGCGCGCGGTACTCCTTGATCGAGACGACCGGGACCGTCGCCTCGTCGAACACGACGGCGCGCAGCAGATCCCCGCCGATCCCCGACCCGCCCATCCCCACGGCCACGACGGCCTGCGGGGATTTCACCGTCACCCCGGCCGGCCCCAGGCTCCAGGCCTCCTCGCACATGCGAGGAAAGCGCGTGATCAAGGCGAGCATCTGCTGTGGATCTCGGGACGCAATCGTGGCGGGGTCGAACCGCATGGCGGTGCAGACTTTCGGCAGCCTGCCTGTGAACCCTGCTGTGAACCGTGACCTGCGAGCTGGCGCAACTCCACCCTTCTTCGACAGGGTCCATGTGGGCGCCAAGGCGAATGCCAATTGCAGAGATGGAAGAATCGTCCGCAACCTACTCGACCATGCACCTATCCGGATCCGAGATCCGCCGGCTTCGCGAGGTGCGCGAGCAGGTCAAGATCGCGTCTTTGTCGCTTCCCATGCCGCTGCAGCGAAAGCTGCTGGAGCTGATGGAGCAGGCGCGGCCCTGGACTGGCACGCCCCAGCCCGTACCGGAGATGACGCGCGGGGAAGTGATCCGCGCCATCCGCTGGCGGCTGGGCACGCTCCCCCTCGATGGCGTCCTCGCGGCGGCCAGGTTCGTCGCCCAGCACCGGCGCCGCGGTCGCCCAGCGGCACCCGACAAAGGGCGGCGAGCCACCGGCGTGCCGTCGCGGCTCCGCCGCGCAAGATCGCGATGAGGCCTGGCGATGCCTGCTGATCAGGTCGCTCACCTCCGCCAGGCCCTCCAGGGGCTGGAAGACGTGATCGCCATCGTGCTGATCCTTCTCGGCGCGGTGGTCGTGGCGCGCCTGTCGGCGGTGGTGATCCGCCGCACCATCCTGGCGCCCCCCGAGCGATTGCTGGATGAAGCCCGCCGACGGACCCTGCAGCCATTATTAGAAAGTCTGGTGCGGTACGTCGTGTACATCATCGCCCTGCTCATGATCTTGCGCCGCCTGAATGTGGACGCCACGGCCATTCTGGCCAGCGCCGGCGCGATCGGCGTGGCCTTGGGGCTGGGAGCCCAACACGTGATCCGTGATGTGCTGGCCGGCGCCTTCCTCATCTCCGAAGGCCTGATCCATGTCGGTGACGTCATCACGTTCGACACGCACACCGGCACCGTGGAGCGCATCAGCGTCCGTACCACACAGATCCGCACGGCCAGCGGTGAGCTCTGGACGATCCCCAACGGCAGGCTGGAGGTCTTCGGGAACAAGGGTCCAGCATCGGGGGCGCCGCGGTGAAGATCCTGGTCACCGGCGGCGCCGGGTTCATTGGGTCGCACGTGGTGGACGCCTACGCGCGCGCCGGGCATCAGGTCGTTGTCGTGGACAGTCTGACGCGCGGCAGGCGTGAGCAGGTCAATGCCGCCGCTCGGTTCTATGCGACGGATATCCGCAGTCCGCAGTTGCGCGAGGTCTTCGAGCGCGAGCGCCCCGATGTGGTCAATCACCACGCCGCGCAGGCATCCGTGATCGTCTCGATCAACGATCCGCGCGCCGACGCCGATGTCAACGTGCTGGGCACGCTCAATCTCTGCACCCTGTGCGTGCAGTTCGGCGTCCGGCGCCTCATCTTCGCCTCGACGGGCGGGGCGATTTCAGCAGATGAGCAGCATCCCACGACCCCATTATCGCCGTATGGCATCCACAAACTGGTCGGGGAACACTACATCCGCTACTTCGGATCCGGGCTGACCTGGGCCGTGCTGCGCTACGCCAACGTGTACGGGCCGAGGCAGGATCCGCATGGTGAAGCCGGCGTGGTGGCCATCTTCACGCGGGCCATGCTGGACGGCAAGACGCCGACTATTTTCGGGGACGGGAAGCAGACGCGAGATTTCGTCTACGTGGAGGACGTCGCCGGGGCGAACCTGCTCGCCGCCACCGCGCCGGCCTCGGGCCTGGCGAACATCGCCACCGGCGTGGAGACGCCGGTGAGCGAAATCTTCCGCCACCTCGCAGAGTTGACCGGATTCCGGGGGACGCCCACCTACGCCGCGGCCCGCCCGGGCGAAGTCTACCGCATCGCATTGAACCCCTCTCAGGCGAAGCAGTGGCTGGGGTGGGCTCCACAGACCTCGCTGGTCGAGGGGTTGCGCCGAACTGTGGAGTGGTTTCGTGGCTAGTTGACAATCTGAAATCGGACCTGCGGCCCGTCAGCGCCGGCGCGCGGCACCAATCCCACGTCTGTTGGAAACACAGCGAGCATCTCATACTCCCCTGCGGGAACATATCTGCCCTGAACATCCCGTTGGTCCCATCGTTCATTGAAAACCCGGGATTCGCCCGGGCTCAGAGTCAGCCTCGTAAATGCCTGGGTGAAGGCCCTCCCGTACGACCACTGCCAGATGAGCTTCCCCTGGCGTGTGACAAGAAAGTCAAACATCTGTCCGGTGGGAAACTGGAACGTGGCGGCGGTGCTTGTCGGATTGCTCAGCATCAGCATGATCTCGACCGGCTCTGTCGCTGTGTAAGCCGGTTTGTTCAGGCGCAGCTCAATCCGCACCCCCTGGTCCCCGGTGTGAGCTGCGGGACCTGCCACGGCGGGGGCCAAGCATAGACCCGCAATCAGGAACACCACGTTGGACGCTCTCATATGCGGCAGGAGGCTACACATAGAACACGACGCAAATCACAGTGCGCAGGTTCCCAGAGTTTCGCGTTCCTTTAGGGCGAGATCGTCACGGTGGCCGTGGTGAGTGTTCCTGCAGCTACCGCTAGGGGAGCGGCAGTCGTCCCCATTTCGGTCGTCGTCGAGGCGGTAGCGCAGTAACTCCCCACAGGCACGGCGTTGAAGGAGGCAACCCCCAAGGGCGGTGCCGTGGTTGGGGGTGGGCCGAAGCTCGTTTGAGCAGTTTGCACCTCCTGTGTGAGCCCGAGGCAGGATGCTGTACCCACCCACAGCACTACATCAGCCCCGCCGACCAATCCCAAGGTGTCCTGGACGGTGATTTGAACCTGCCCGTAGTTGTTGGGCGCCAGCGCTCCCAGGGCGGCCGCAGCGTTCACCAGCCCCCATCCGAATTGAGGGTCGAACGCTGACGAACCGAGATGCGTTGCCGTCCGCTCAATCTGCGAGCGCACCTGGGTCGGCGTCAGACCTGGACTCAGAGCCAGGATGAGGGCAGCCACGCCTGCAACGTGGGGAGCCGCCATCGAGGTACCGGACATCAGGGTGTAACTGGCTCCTGGAATAGTGGAGTAAATATCCACGCCGGGGGCGATCACTGAAAGGTGGGGACCGTACGTGCTGAACGTCGCGCGCCCGTTCGCAGGTGTGCTGGCACCGACGGCCATCACGCCGGGGTAGCCAGCGGGGAAGAGAACGGTGGATTTGCCGTCGTTGCCCGACGACGCGATCACCAACACGCCACTTTGAAGTGCAAAGTCTACGGCGTCCTTGATCTGCTGCGCGTATCCAGGGCCGCCGAGGCTCAGGTTTTCGACCACCCGGACCGAGTTCAGGGTCGCAAAGGTCGCCCCGAAGATTATTCCACAGGCGATATCTGAATTCGCACATGCACCGGACGTGTTGCACACCTGGATAGGAAGGATGCCGGCGTTCCAGTTGACGCCGGCGATGCCAATCCCGTTATTCCCAAGCGCTGCGGCGATTCCGGCCACATGCGTGCCGTGCGCGACCGCCGTTGTCGGCCCGCCCTCGCAGTTGTTCCCAGTTAACACCTTGCCGCTGAATTCAGGGTGCGTGCCATCCAGAGCGCTATCAAGTACTGCCACAACCGCGTTGGGGCTCCCCTTGGTAATGTCCCAGGCGGACGGGGCACCAATTTCTTGAGGTCCCCACTGTTTGGAAGAGAAGAATGGGTCGTTCGGTGTGCCAAAGAGCTGGTAGAGGTAATTTGGCTCGGCATACCTCACGCCCGCCATCGCCTGAAGCTTCCGGATATTATCGACGATGGAGGTGGGCTGTGGGAAACGGACGGTGACGGAACGAAGCTCCTTAATCTCCCTGGTGACCGTCCCGCCGACGGAAGTAGCGATGCGATGGATATCCGTGTTCGGCTGGACGCCGATCACGATCTGCTGGGGTACGTGATCGGCGAGACCGGCGTCTGAAGAAGGCAACGGCGGTGGTCCGCTCGGTCCCCCCGGGCCGGGACTAGGCACCCCAATCAGCCCCGAGCCGGACGTACACCCCACGAGCAGCAACACACTGAGAACGAGCGGTGTCCAGCCTGCCCGGCGAAGCGTCCTCGTCATCTCTGTCTCCTACTGCATAGTCGTGAGTTTGAAGGGGCCATTGAGGGAGCCGCTTGGCCTGTTCAACAGAAAATTGGGATCCGTGGACTGGTTGGCCACAGCGAAGGCGCTGGAGTTGGCCGCGTAGACAGTTTCCGCTCGCGCTTGGAAAATATCCCACTGGTATACCTTCCCGCCCTGCAGGGGAGCGAGCAACGTCCCACCGGTGCCATAGGTGATCGTGGTGGTATCGGTGATGAAGAGCCCGCTCGTCCTCCACGAAAAATTCGCGTCATTCACGCCCCAGACATAGATATCGTAGCGCTGGTGAACACCCACCAACGCAGTGGGGGTCCAGGTGAACGTCGGCGGGATGACCACGCCGGTGATGTTGTTGGCCGGGCTGACCAGGTTGAGGTTGAAGGCGGGAAGCGGCGTTACGGACACGGCCGCGCTCGGCGCACTCTCACCGCCGGCATTGAACGCGGAGACCTGGTAGTAGACAGCCAGACCCGGGGCCAGCGAGGGATCCGCGTCCTGATAGATGTTGGTGCTCCGCTCGGCTACTTGAACGAAGGACCCTGTGGCAGAGAAGCTCCGGTAGATCTTGTAGCTGGCGCCGGGGATCGCGGTCCACGACGCCTGCACGAATAGCGTGGCGTTGGAAGGCGCGGTCAGCAGGTTGATTGACTGGCCGTCGACGGAGAGGATCGACGGATCTTGCTGGATACCCAACTGCGCGAACGTGGTGGCGCGCTGAGTGGTGAAGAGGCTGAGGCTCTGTCCGGTGGTGACCGCAACAAGGGTGAGCCCTGCGGGGGTGGCTGGGGCCACACCCGAGGGAGGATTGCTGACGGTGAAGTTAATGACCACTTCCGCGGCGTTGTAGTTGAAGTCATACGCGATGATGTCGACGAATGCCGGCCCATTGGCGAGCAGCGTACTGTTGACTGAGAACGTCGCCGTGGTGTTATCCAGCACAGAGGCCTGGGGAGTGGTATTCATGTTGCTGGTTCTCATGTCGATTTCTCGAACGGCATTGCTGGCGGCAACGGTCGCAGTAAAAGAGCGGGTGCCGGTAACGGTATCCCCTGGGCTCAGCCCGCTAACGGTGATCGTGGGTTCCGCGATGGGCTTGGTCGGATCGAAGACGCTGCGCATGATAAGGTCGGCCCTTGCCGTCTGCCCCCCAACGACAACGCTCTGGAACTTGCTGGCCGCCATTCCCGACTTGGTGGCTATAATATCGTAGGTTCCTGGCGAGAGCGCGAGCGAATACGCCCCCTGCGAGTCGGTGGTGGTCGTGGTGCCTCCTGGCGACGCCGTGATCGTTGCTCCGGCGACGGCCCCGCCGGCGCGGGAATCAGTCACGCACCCGCCCACATTTCCGGAAGCCGGAGCGCAGGGAACCGTGACGCCCGTCATCCCTGCTGGCTGGCACGCCGCGGCGCCGATGAGTACGACGAGTCCGAGGAGGAGTCGCCACAGAGATACGCGGCGCTGCCCAGTCGCCAAGACACGTGATCTACCCATCTACCCCCCCTAAGTCCTCAGGGTGTCGCGCGTCAGCGATGTGCTCACTTGCCAGTTGAGATACGGCGAGGTATGTCCGTCCGGTCAGCAAATGGCTGATGTCGTCAGCCAGCGCAAAGACGAGACCTTACGGAACTGGATTAAATCCGCCACCTCCATTAATGTTTCGCATGATTTTCGCCGGAGCCTTATCAGTCCCTTCTACCATTTGATTGAAATTTGAAGCGACGTACCCACAAGTTTGGTCAGCGAGCGCTATGCCCGCTGCTTGAGATTGACCGGGCTGACCGGCCGCGGCGCGCCGATCTACGCCGGAGTGCGGCCGGGGCGAGTCTCCGCATTACGCTGATGGATCGAAGGCTAATCTCTGGTAGGGTGAAGCCCGCAGACGTCGCTGATGGGGGTCCAGCCTCAGTTAGCTCGATCAACGCAGATAGATAAAAGACGGTTCTACTAGCCCGCCGCTGATAGTGCGCGAAGGAGGCACGTTGCCGCTCGCGCCCGGCGGGTACACTGTGATGCTGTTGACGTTGTTGTTCGTCACATACAAGTTGCCGGCGTTATCGAGGACGACGCCTGTTGGACTGCTGAGTCCGGTGTTAGTACCGCTAATGGTGCGCAGAGGAGGCACGTTGTCGGTCGCGCCCGCCGGGAACACCAGGATGCTGTTGACGACTAAGTTCGTCACGTAAAGGTTGCCGGTGCCGTCCAAGGCGACACCGAGTGGGAAGGTGAGCTCGGTGTTGGTGCCGCTAATGGTGCGTGCAGGAGGCATGTTGCCGGTCGCGGCCGGCGGGTACACCGTGATGCTAGCGCCGTTCCGGTTCGTCACATACAAGTTCCCGGCGCTGTCCAGCGCGACGCCTGTCGGGCTGTTGAGCCCGGTGCTGACGCCGCCGATGGTGCGCGCGGGAGCCACATTGCCATTCGCGCCCGGCGGAAACACCAAAATGCTGTTGGTATTGAAGTCCGCCACGAAAAGGTTGTCGGCGCTGTCCAGCGCAACGCCTGTCGGGCTGTTGATCCTGGTGCTGGTGCCGCCGATGGTGCGCGCGGGGAACCAGTTGCCGCTCGCGCCTGGCGGAAATACCAGGATGCTGGGGTTGCCCGCCGCTGCCACATAGATGTAGCCTGCGCTGTCGAGCGCGACGGCGACTGGCCCGTTGATCTTGGTGTTAAAGGTGCTGGGGAGAGTCCGGATGGGGGCTACGTTACCGCTTGCGCCCGGCGCGTACACCGTGATGCTGCTAGAGTTCGCCACGTAGAGACCAGAGATATCGGGCGAAAAAGGCGGGACAGGCAGGATTGTTTCAGTGGTATTCGCCGTCCCTCCCGCGGTCACTGCGAACGGCAAGGCGGTGGCACCCTTGCCGGAAGGACTGGCCAACGCCGCCGTGGCGCAATAACTGCCGGCTGGGACGGCATTGAATACAGCCACCCCGGCGGTCCCGGCACCAGGGGGCCCCGAGCTCGTTTGTGTGGTTTGCACCACCTGAGTGAGGCCGGAACAGGATGGGGTACCAACCCATAGGATGACGTCGGCCCCAGGGACTGAAGGTCCCGTCGTCGTGTACGCGGTGACAGAAACCTGCACATTGCCATAGTTGCTCGCCACAGGTGTTCCCACCGCGGCCGCGGCGTTGACGAGTCCCCACCCGAATTGTGGGTTGAAGCCCGATCCTCCAAGGCGAGTCGCCGTCTGCTCAATCTGCGACCGTACTTGTGCCGGTGACAGAACCGCATGCAGCGCTCGAACGAGGGCGGCAGTGCCGGAGACGTGAGGAGCAGCCATCGAGGTGCCTGATAGGTATTTGAAGTTGCCGCTAAGGTAGGTGGAGTAGATGTCCACGCCCGGAGCGACAACGGAAAGATGGGAGCCGTAAGTGCTAAATGTGGCCCGCTCATTTGCAGGCGTGGTGGCACCAACAGCCATCACCCCCGGATAGCCGGCGGGGAACAGCACGGTGGCCTTGCCGTCGTTACCCGCGGCGGCAATGACGAGCACGTTGCTCTGGAGCGCGGAGTCGACCGCGTCTTTAATCACTTGCGAGTATGCGGGGCCTCCCAGGCTCAGGTTTTCCACCACGCGCATACCTGGATTCGATGCCGCAAAATCCGCGCCGGCCTGTATGCCGCAGGCGACATTAGCATTCGTTCCAGACCCTGAAGCGTCCAGCACCTTGATCGGGAGAATGCTTGCAGCCCAGGCAATGCCGGCGATGCCGATCCCGTTATCCCCGATAGCCGCGGCGATGCCTGCTACGTGTGTCCCATGTCCGTTGTCGTCGTCAGTAATTCCGCCGGGTGAGACGCAGTTTGTCCCCGTCAACAGCTTGCCGCTGAACTCAGGGTTGGTACTCGAGACGCCTGAGTCCACTACGGCCACAACCGAATTGGCGCTGCCGGTCGGCACATCCCAGGCGCCTGGAGCATTGATCTTCTGTGGCCCCCATTGCTTCGAGGAGAAGAACGGATCATTGGGGATGCGAAACGCCCGATAGACGTAGTTGGGTTCCGCATACTTCACACCGGATATCGTCTGGGCCTTGCGGATGGTCCCCACGATCGAAGAACTCTCAGGGAGCCCGACAAGTACGGCATTGAGCTCCCGAAGCTCCCTCAGAACTGTCCCATTGACTGCCGTGGCGATTTTTCGTGCGTCAGTTTTTGGCACGAACCCGATGATGATCTGCGCGGGGACATGCTCGGCGAGTCCGGCATCCGTGGCCGGCAGTAGTGGTGGCCCAGGCGGCGCCTGGCCTGGCTCAGGGACTCCGACCAGCCCAGATCCGGAACTACACCCAGCCAGGAGGACCAGGCTAAGGAGGAACAGTCCCGACAGCGCCCGTTGAAGCTTGCGTTTCATGGCGTTCTCTCCTACGGGACCGTTGTGAACTTGAATGGACCGTTGAGC
>VBAI01000312.1:0-351 GCA_005882295.1 Candidatus Segetimicrobium genomatis
GTCTGCTACGGTTGGCGCACGGCCTCTTCGTGGATCGCGGCGGCTGCGGCGAAATCTTCTGAAGCGGCTCTTGTTTTCACGACCGACGCGCACACGCTTGTCCCGCGCAACGGATCTCAATGGAAGGTCCCGGCAAAGCGCATCATGCTCCCACTAATTTTGCGCTTTGCCGACGCGGTTCTTGGTCCCTCTAGCCGAACCTTAGCGTTACTCCGTTCCCTAGGGCTCTCCGACGGCCGGATATTTCTCACCCCATTCGCGGTCAATAACGACTTCTTCGAGGCGACCGCGGGGCAGGGTGATCGAGACTGGCTGCGTCGTGACTGGGCAATCCCGTCTTTTGCGCCAGCA
>VBAI01000312.1:568-3300 GCA_005882295.1 Candidatus Segetimicrobium genomatis
GACTTCCTTGTGCTGCCATCGGATTACTGTTTGGGGTGGTCGTGAACGAGGCATTTTCCTGTGGACTGCCGGCGATTGTATCTGAGGCATGTGGGTCGGCGGGTGACCTCGTGCGAGATGGGGAGACCGGCTACGTCGTACCGGTCGGGGCGGTAGATGTGCTCGCCGAACGTCTGCGAACGCTCGCTGCAGATGCCGAGTTACGGGGGGAAATGGCCCAAAGGGCCCGAGCCAAGATCACCCAGTGGGGCCCGCCGCAGAACGCAGAGGCCTTCGCACAAGCGTGCCTGACCATCTCGCAGATGCGAACGTGATGCTCCTTCCACTCGTAGGACGCATAGCCGAGAGGATCCCCGAGCATACCATGCTTCGAATCTACGATTACCCCAGTTTCGCGCGATTTCTGCGCAGTGTAGCAAACCGCTTCGTGCCGGACGGATTGACTGAGGTCCGGGTTGCCGGAGGCGAGCTGGCGGGAACCCGTCTGTTCCTCGATCTTCGACGGGAGAAGAACCTGTGGCTGGGCACCTTCGAGCCTTGGGTGCAGGAGGCAATAACCACAAACCTGAGACCCGGTGAAGGAGCGTGGGACGTCGGAGCCTTCATCGGGTACCACACAATCCTCATGCAGCGTGCGGCTGGAGTAGGCTGTGTGGCCGCATTTGAGCCGAACCCCATGAACCGGGTCCGTCTCGAAAGGAATCTTGCTTCCAACGCCGCCACCGATGTGCGGGTGGTGCCAATGGCCGCTGGAAAGTCGCGAGGATACAGCAGGATGTGGCACGATTCAGTGCTCGGATCGGGGTCGCACCTTGGACCGGGGGGAGAAGTAGAGTGCGAAACTATTCCGTTGGATGCTCTCCTCCCGGAGCTACCTGTGCCGCGACTCGTTAAGATCGACGTCGAGGGAGCCGAGACCGACGTCCTTGCAGGAGCGTATCGCATCGTGCACGAGGTGCGTCCTGTATGGGTAGTTGAAGTCCACGGGCCAGACGGATGGGGAGCAGTCCATCAATTGCAATCCGTAGGTTACCGTGTGCAGCGATTCGGAAAGGGCATGGACGTGAAGACGAATCTGACCGTAGGCGGCCCAGCGCACATTATCGCTCTCCCGTGAACGTGTTCTTGAGATCCCATCTAAACCTTCCAAAATGAAAATTCTCATCTACACTCACGCGTTTGCGCCCAGAGTGGGTGGTGTCGAAACTCATACGATGCTCCTGGCCCAGGGGCTAGCGAAGTCGCTGAAGCAATGGGGTAAGGAAAACGTAACAGTGGTTACCTCAGCACCCGCCGACGGATTCGATGATCCGGGGCTACCGTTTCGACTAGTACGACGGCCAAATTTGGCAACGATTTGGCACCTCGTGGGCTCCACTGATCTGATACATCTAGCCGGTCCTGCCCTCTTACCTTTGATTCTAGGATTACTGCGGCGCAAGCCCGTTGTGGTGGAACACCACGGCTTTCAGGCAGTCTGCCCGAACGGACAATTGTTCTATGAACCTCTTCAAGTCCAATGCCCTGGCCATTTTATGGCGGGGCGCCATCGTGAGTGCTTTCATTGTAATGCAAGCCGCGGGATAGCAAGCAGCTTCAAATTGTGGTTGCTCACATTTCTCCGCAGATGGCTGTGCTATCGGGTATCGGCAAATATTGCTCCCACGTCTTGGCTCGCGGGTCTGCTGCAGCTCCCAAACACGAGCGTTATCCATCATGGTCTTGCCGGCAATATCTGAACCCTGTTCGCGGGCCGGCAACATTCGCTTTCATAGGTCGTCTAGTCAGCACGAAAGGGGTTCACGTTCTGCTACAGGCTTCCAGCCACTTGAAGGCGATGAATTTGCCGTTTCATTTGAAAGTCATTGGCGACGGGCCAGAACGCCGGGCCTTGGAAGAGCAGACAAGATTCCTAAATCTCACCGACCGAGTGGATTTTCTGGGATATTTGCCTGTAGCTGATCTGAAACGGGCTCTCGCCGATGTCGTGGCCATAGTTGCACCGTCGTTATCCGGAGAAGTCTTTGGGCTCGCGCTCCTGGAGCAGATGAAAGAGGGGCGCATTCTTATCGTTTCAAACATCGCTCCTTTTGATGAAGTAATAGGGAATGCCGGAATGAAGTTTTCTCCTGGAGATAGCAGCGCGCTCGCCCAACGTATGATGCAGGTGGTAGCCAACCCGTCTCTCATTGAGACGCTTGGAGTGAGAGCCCGCATGAGAGCGACAGAAACATTCGGGTTGGAGGAAATGACGCAAGGGCATCTTGCTCTTTATCATGCGAGGGTTGAGAAGGCGCACAATTGCGCACATTGAGCGGGGATCTCATCTGATTACACAAGCACGCCCATCGAGCAACTCCGCTTCGATACTCGGCGTTTGGATCGCTGCCCTGGGTCTGGCGATTCTTGGCGTCATGGTGATAACGGGCTCTCTTAAGGGCCTGCCTCCGGTCGCTTTGTTTGTGACTCCTATCGCCGCGCTCGGGATGGTCGTACTGGCGAACTGGCGGACAGGAACTTACTTCTTCCTGACATGGCTTGTGGTCGAGGACCTGCCGCGCAAGTTTCTGGGCAATGACATGCGCCTATACTTCGCTAAGGACGTGTTGGCGGCCATCTTATACCTCTCTTTCCTTGCCGCCCTGGTCCGCGGAAGGGTCCCCCGCCTGAAAGCCCGCTTCCTGGGACCGTTTCTCTTATTTGTCGCCTGGGGCGTGCTGCAGGCGTTCAAT
>VBAI01000114.1 GCA_005882295.1 Candidatus Segetimicrobium genomatis
CGGCCACACCGAGCGGCCGGGTCAATCCCTCATACAGGGGGATGAGAAATGGCTGCGGCCGGACCAGATGCGGGGCGAGCCGCAGGAGGCGCGCGCGTTCGCGGAGCGCCTCGCCGACGAGTTTCAACTCCCCGCGGGCCAGATACCGGATGCCGCCGTGGATCAATTTGGTGGAGCGGCTGCTGGTCCCGCTGGCGAAGTCGGCCTGCTCGACAAGCCCGACGCGGTAGCCTCGTGTCACGGCGTCCAGCGCCACCCCTGCGCCGGTGATCCCACCGCCGATCACTAACACATCTAACGGCCGGCCAAGGGAAGCGAGTTGTTCGTCGCGGGAGAGCACATCGTGCTCCAACAGCGTCTACTTGGTCTACTTAGTCTCCTTAGTCTACTTGGTCTCCATGATTCTTGCAGACTAAGCAGACCAAGAAGACCAAGTAGACTAAGGAGACGCCTTTCGTTGCGTCAGAATTCTTCGAACAAGTGTCGGGTCATCCGCGATAATACCATCAACTCCGAGCTGTAGGGCGTCGCGCGCCTCGCGTTCGGTCCCCACCGTCCAGGTGATGACCCGCATCCCGTGCCGCCGGCAGACAGCGACCACGTCGGCAGTCAGGGTCACGACCTCGGGCAGATACGCGGCGGCGCGGAGCGCCACCGCGGCGTTTGGATCTGCCGCCGAGTGCAGCAGCCCCACCGGGATCTCCGGAGCCATGTCCCGCATGCGCCCGACGACTTTCGAATCGAAGGAGGAGATGAGCACCGAGTCCGCCATGCTCATGCGTCTGATGAGGTCGAGTAGCGCCGCCTCGACCCCTGCCGCTTTTATCTCGACATCGACCAGCAGGCGGCCCGCCACCACCTCAAAGACCTGGGACAGCAGCGGAATTCGCTCTCCACGGAACGAGGGGCCGAACTTCTTGCCAGCGTCGACACGTCCTAGCTGATCCAGCGTCAGCGCTGCCACTCTGCCGGTGCCGTCGGTGGTGCGATTGACGGAAGCATCGTGGAGTACCACAAGCTGACCGTCGGCTGTCCCACGCACATCGAGTTCGATGCCATCGGCTCCGAGATCGGCGGCCAGACGGAACGCCGCCAGGGTATTTTCCGGCGCAGCGGCCGACGCGCCCCGGTGGGCGATGACAAGACAGCGCGTGGACTCCAACCATTTATTCATTACCTTCCGGCCGCGTCGCCGCGTTCCCGCGTTCCCGCGTTCCCGTCTCTTGCCGTTATCAGCGCCGCCAGTTGCACCGCCGTATCGGTCGTAATCTGGTCCACGCCGGCGTCGAGCACCGCCTGCAGCATCCCCGCCGTCCCAGATGCACCGGCGTTGAGCGTCCAGGTATCGACCGGCACGCCGCCGAGCTCGCGCCTGACGAGCTCGACGGGGTTGATCCCGTCGGCGATCGCGCGGAGGAGCAACTCCACGTGCAGATAGACCTCCACCGCGCCTGGGAGCAGGTGACACAAACTCTCGATACGCTCCTCCAGGTAGTCGCGCACCGGCATGACCTGCATGTAGCCGAGGGGATGGTCGTCCAGATACCCGTAGACATTGACCCGCAGGGGCAGGCGCGGGAACTCGGGGTCCGGCACGTCCAGATACAAGGCGAAGTCCAGGCCGATCCGCAGCGTGGCGTCGAGGCGGCGCAGCGCGCGCAGGTTCCAGTCTCCCAGGCACCCGACCACGACATCCAGGTGTGAGTTCGCGCGCAGGGGCTCGAGTGCACGCAGCAGGCGGCGGGCCTCTTCCCGGCGGAAGGGAATCAGGTCCTTCAGGTCAATCTGGACTTTCAGCGGCCGGCGATGCCCGGCCAGGACCTGCGAAAGATCCGACAGCAAGACAGCGGGTTCAGCAGATCCCCTCAAGCGCAGGGTCTTTGCCGAGGCCCTGGTGATGTTGCGCACCGGACCGGCTCCTGTCGTCTCCCGCTCCAGGGTGTCATCATGGATCAACAGGTACTCCCCATCCTCGATCGCGTGGATGTCGAACTCGATGACCTCCGCCCCGCCCTGCACGACCTCGCGCAGCGCGGACAGGCTGTTGGGCGGATGGGCGCCGGTCCCCGAGAGCAGACGGTGGTACTTGAGCAGAATGCGGCGTCCCTCGAATGCGACGCTGCCCGGCAGCATCACGCGGTGCGTGCCTCGATCCGCCGGCCGTCGGACCCGAAGTAGTGCAGGCTGCCAGGACTGTATCCGATGCCGACCTGCGTGCCGATCGCCGGGCGCGTGTCGGCCAGCATCTTCACGGTCGTCCCATCGAGGTCGATCGTGACCAGGACCTGCCGGCCCAATGTTTCCACCACGAGCACACGTCCGCGGATCGCGCCTCCCAGGACCAGATCTTCCGGGCGCAGCCCGATGGATCCGGACCCGGGGAGTACCGGCATGGGAAGCGCAACGCGCACTCCTCGTGCGCTGAACTCGCCATCCTGGAACGTCCCGGGGATCAGGTTCATCGGCGGGTGCCCGACGAAGCCCGCGACGAACGTGTTCACCGGTCTGAGGTAGAGATCGTCGGGCGTCGCAAATTGCTGCAGAGCCCCCTCTGAAAACGCCGCCACGCGGTCGGCCATCGCCAGCGCCTCCGCCTGGTCGTGCGTGACGAGAATGCAGGTCACACCCAGATCCTGCTGCAGCCGCCGGATCTCGCTGCGGGCCTGCAGCCGGATCTGCGCATCGAGGTTGCTGAGCGGTTCGTCGAGCAGCAGGACCTGCGGCTCCTTCACGAGCGCCCTTGCCAGGGCCGTCCGCTGCTGCTGACCCCCGCTGACCTCCGCCGGACGGCGATCCAACAAATGGCCGATGCCCAGCAGGTCCGCAGTCTGCTGCACTCTGCGTTTGACCTCTTCCTGCGATTGCCGTTTGAGGCGCAGCGGGAACGCGATGTTTTCGAACAGTGTCAGGTGTGGGTACAATGCATACGACTGGAAGACCATGCCCACGTCGCGGTCACGTGGGTGGAGATGGTCCACGCGCCGGTCGCCGAAATGGATGACGCCGGACGTGGGTTGGTAGATCCCCGCGATCATCAGCAGCGTGGTGGTCTTGCCGCACCCGGATGGGCCGAGGAAGGCGACGAGCTCCCCTGCCCGGATGTCCAGGTCCAGCGTGCGCAGCGCCGCGATGCTCCCAAAGGATTTGCTGAGCCCCTCCAGGCGGACGCGAATCCCCCTCATCCTTTCACTCCTCCGCCATAGATGTTCAGCAGGTAGCGCTGGCCGAGAAGGAACAGTGCGACCACCGGCATGGCGTAGAATAGCCCGACGGCGGCGATCATCCCGAAGTCTGTGAATGCCTCGCCCAGGAAGGTCTGAAGGTAGATTGCCATCGTCCAGGACCGACCGGATACGATGAGGGTAAATGGGAGGATGAACTCTCCCCAGGCCGAGAGCAGCGCAAACGTTCCCAGGGCCAGGAGTCCCGGGCGGACAAGGGGCATCGCGATCTTCCAGAACAAGCGGTAGCGCGACATGCCGTCGACCAGCGCGGCCATCTCCATGTCCCACGACAGGTTGTCGAAGAACCCCTTCATCAGCCAGATCCCCAGCGGCAGCTCGAGTGACGCTTTGACCAGAATCACACCCGCCAGCGTGTCGAACAGCCCCAGCAGGCGCAGGATATAAAAGATAGCGATAATCAAGCTGACCGCGGGAAACGCATGCAGCACCAGCACGAGCCCCAGGTAGATTCGACGTCCTGGAAAGGACATGCGTGAGATGGCGTACGCGGCCATCGAGCACACCACGAGCTCGACCGCCGCTACCACGCTAGCGAAGATTAGCGAGTTGACCAGCGGCACGATGGCGGGGGGACGGCCGCCAATCGCCTCCCACAGGAATCGCCAATTGCGGAGGTCGGGAGGTTTCACCGGCAGCAGTCCATGTACCCGGTCGAAGGCGCCGGTGAGGAGCAGCCAGGCGAGACCTGCGGCGATGGGCAGGCTCAGCAACAGCAGGAGGAGCAGCACCAGCCGCCACCGCGGAGGGAGCAGAGGCATTAGTTCACCTCAACCTTGGGCTCCGACACCAATGCGCGGAAGTTGAAGACCCGCAGGTACAGCAGCGACACGACGATGCCGATCACGACGAGCACGGCGGCCATCGCCGCGCCCAATCCAAACTGCACGTTGCCGAAGTAGTTCGAGAGCGCCAGGTTGTACGCGTGCAGCGCCCACACCGTCGTCGTGTAGAAGCCCGGCCCACCGCCGGTCAGCAGCAGGATGTATTCAAATGAAGTCAGCAGCGACAGCGTTTGATATGCGGTGACAAAGAGGATCGGCCAGCGCAGCAGGGGCAGCACGACGCGACGCATGGTCTGCAGCGTCGTCGCGCCGTCCACCGCCGACGCATAAAAGAGCTCCTGTGGAATGGCGCGGATGGCCGAGGTGAAGATCAGCATCCCAAACGACGCGCCCACGAGGCCATTGGCCAGGATGATGGTGGACCACGGCGCTGCCGTGATCCAGTTCCTCGAGATCCCGGTGACGTCGCTGACCAGCCCGAAGGGCGCCTCGCGCGTGAGGCCCTGCCAGATGAGGACGTAGACGACCGCCGGGAGGATGCGCGGGAGCAGCCATACCGCCCGGAACTGATTCCCATACCGCGCGGGGATGCTGGTGCTGAGCAGCGCCAGCATCAAGCCCATCCCCACGTTGAAGAGCAGCGTGAACACCACATAGCGGGCTGTGTTCACCATGATTCTGCCGACGGATGGGTCCCCCAACAGGTCGCGATAGTTCTCCAGTCCCACCCACTTCGGCTGCCGGAAGGTGAGCGTGGAGATGTCGGTCATTGACAGCCCTATCGTCGTGACCACCGGCAGCATGAAGAACAACACGATGAGAATGGTCGCCGGCAGCAGGAAAACCACCGGCGCCGCGTACCGCTCGGAGGGGGAGGGCGAATCCCTCCCCCTTCCGAAGCCTCCCCCACCCCCGATGCTGCCTCTACCGATCACGGGTGATGCTCGGACTCGGCGAAGCCGGTCCTGCGCATGAAACGTGCAGCGGCTACTCCACGATGATCTGATCGCGAATCGTTCGCTGCATCTCGCCAGCCACGAGATCGACGGCCTGCTCAGGCGTCGCCTGTCCGGATTCCACTGCGGACACTCCGCGGAAGACGGCGTCCTGCCACTTGGACAGATCCGGGTGGGCCGGGGCGAAGGTCGTGTAGTTCAGCAGGTAGCTCACTTCCTTGAGGAACCGGTTGTTCACCAGGCGCGCGGTGGCCCGCAGGACCGGCAGGTGGGCGCTGCCCACGGCGTGCTTCGCGTCGAGGTCCGGCACCGTGGTGTACGCGAGCAGTCGCAGCGCCAGATCCTTGTTCTTAGACGCCGCTGAGACGAAGTAGGCCTGCGGATTGGACAGGGTGATCGGCTTCCCGCCTTTGCGATACGCCGGGTGTGGAGCGTACCCGAAGTTCGCGAAGAGGTAGTCCTCGCCACCGCGATCGTTCACCCACTGTTGGGCCCACTCCGCCCAGTTCCAGGTCCCGCCGGACCAGAACAGCACCTTCCCGTCGCTAATTGGCTGATGGAAGCGGTTCCAGTCGTTGTTGAGGCGGTCCCGCTCGATCACGCCCTGCTCGACGCCGGTGCGCAGGAACTGGAAGTAGCGGAGGGCCGCCGCCTTGTTGAACA
Organism: Candidatus Segetimicrobium genomatis; assembly: GCA_005882295.1. Lineage (GTDB taxonomy): Bacteria > Sysuimicrobiota > Sysuimicrobiia > Sysuimicrobiales > Kaftiobacteriaceae > Telluricultor. The sequence continues at coordinate 5,647 of VBAI01000114.1, forward strand.
CCAGCTTCCCGCTGGCCGCATCGTAGTCGCGGCCGCCGAAGGAGCGGTACCACTGTACGAAGTCGGGGCCGTTGAGTGGCCGATGGTAGTAGCCCTTGCCGGCGTCCACCACACGCTTCTGCACCGCCTCGCGGGCAGTAGCGAGCACGTCATCCCAGGTGAATTCGCCGCTGCTGATTCGGCCGGGCAGCTCGGCGATCTGCGGGTCGGTCCATCCGAGCTTACGGAGCAGTGTCTTGTTGAAGTAGAGCGGACGGGCCTCGGTGTCCTGAGGGATGCCCCAGATCTTGCCCTTGTACCTGGCGGCGTCCCATAGCGCCGGCACGACATCCTTGAACTGCGGGAATCCGGGAATGCGCTCATCCAGGGAGATGACGAACCCCGCAGTCGACCAGGTCGCCGCCAGCGACGCGTTGCCCTGCATGATGTCCGGCGCATCTCCCGTCTGGGACGCCAGCAGCACGCGCCGCAGGTATGAATCCCAATTCGTCGTGTCGAAGAACCCCTCGACCTTGACCTGAACGCCCGCGCCCTCACGGCGCAAATCGGCGTTCAGGCGCTCCGCGGCGGTCTGGAGGTTGTTGAACCGGGTCACAGACGGATTGTCCGGCCCGATCGTCCAGGCCTTGATGACGACGACTTGCTGCGCGGCTGCCGGCGGCAGCGCATAGGCGACCAGCACGACGAGCCACGCGGCGATCAACCACCGCGACTTCACTGCCCTCACCCCCTCGAAAATCCCTGCGTAGGCCTTTCCGTCCGGCGTCGGCGATTCCTGTTTACCGCTCGAATCCCATCGTTTCGATCCAGCCAAACGATGCTTCCGTGGGCCCCGATGGCCGGTACTCGAGCCCGACGTAGCCCTCGTAGCCCGTCGCATCCAGCTGCCGCAGCACGTATGGGAAGTTGATCTCGCCGGTTCCGGGCTCATGCCGGTCCGGGGAATCGGCCACTTGCACGTGGCCGATGCGCTCCTTCAAGCGCGCCATGGTATGGACCAGGTTTCCCTCCATGCGCTGCATGTGGTAAACGTCGTACTGAATCTTGAGGTTCGCCGCACCGACGTCGTCCAACAGTCGCACCGCCTGCGCCGAGGTCGACAGGAAGAAACCCCCGATATCATAGGTGTTGATCGGTTCCACCAGCAGCATGATGCCATGCGGCGCCACCTGTCCGGCAGCATACCGCAGGTTGTCCACCAGACACCGCCACTGCTCCTCGTAGGCCAGGCGTTCGTCGCGTTTCCCCACCAGGCAATTTACGCGCCGGCACCGGTAGCGCAGGGCCAGGTCCACCGCCTGCGCCACGCCACGCCGGAACTCATCCCGGCGACCGGGATGCACCGCCACGCCGCGGTCTCCGGCCCCCCAGTCCCCGGCTGGGAGGTTGAAGAGCACTTGCTCCAGCTTCAGACGTTCCAGCACCCGTGCGATGCCGTCGGTATCTTCCTGATACGGGAACATATACTCCACCGCGCGGAAGCCGTTGCGGACGGCGGCGTCAAACCGCTCCAGGAACGGACGGTCGGTGAACAACATCGTGAGGTTGGCAGCGAATCTCGGCATCACG
>VBAI01000115.1 GCA_005882295.1 Candidatus Segetimicrobium genomatis
CAGACGGATCATCGATGAGTGCTATCAGCGGGCGCGCGATGCTCTTCTCGGGGCCCGCGAGCGATTGAACCGCCTGGCCAAGGCGCTGCTCGAGCGGGAGAGCCTGGAGGGCGAGCAGATCGAAAAGGTCCTGGCGGGGGAGCCGCTGGAGCCCGAGGCGCCGGCGGTGCCCGCCGCGATGGCAGGGCCCGGACTCAAGACCGAGCCACCGCGTCCTGAGGCCCCGCTGCCCGCGCCCACGCTGAAGCCGAAGCCCGAGGCGTCTTAACGCGGGAACGCGCAATCGCGGGAACGCGGCAACGCGATTTGGAGGGGAGGCAGTGTCTCCCCTCTTTTGTTTTGGAGGGGGAGTGCGGGAATTCCGCGAAATCAGGGTGTGCTTCCGGCGATTGAACGGGCGCAGCGTGTGTGCGAAGCCGGAGGACGGTGTCATGGAGGAGGCGTGAATGTCGACGCGTCAGATTGCTTATGTAGCCGTGCTGGCAGCCTTGTACGTTGTCCTCGGACAGGTCGTGAAGTTTCTCCCCAACCCGATGGTCCCCGGAGCGATCATCGCCCTGAATATGGTCGTCGTGGTCATCTCTGGGATTTTGCTGGGACCTCGCGCCGGCGCCCTCGTCGGGCTGATCGGCACCGGAGTGAACGGGTTTTTCACCCCCGCCGGAAATGCATACGAGCGGTTCGCCATTCTCCCGCATACCATCATGGGACTGTCCGCCGGGCTCGTTGGACGCCGGTCAGCGGTGGCCGGCTCGCTGACCATCCTGGTGGGCCACGTGCTGAATATCTTGGCGTTCATTCTGGCAGGACTGCTTCCGGCGTCGGATATTATCGGCAAGGTCTTCATTTACGGTCTGGCGTTTGAGACCGTAGTGGACATCGTTGTGATTCTGGCGGCGGTGCCGTTGATCCGACCGCTCGTGCAGAGGGCGGCGGCGCCGGCGTAGCGGTCCGCGCATGCCTACCGTGGAGGCGCCGGACTATGAGGTTGCGCGCCGGGTCGTGGTGGATCCCAGGGCGACCGCGCTGATCATTGTGGATATGCAAAACGATTTCGTTACACCCGGCGGGGCCTTGGTGGTGGAGCCGGCACGACGGACGGTTGCACCCATCCAGCGGTTGCTGACGCTGGCGCGCCGGCATGGCATGGCGGTGTTTTTCACTCAGGATACCCATGACCCCGGCGATCCGGAGTTTCCCATCTGGGGGCAGCACGTGCTGCGCGGCTCGCGAGGCTGGCAGATCGTTGACGAACTGGCCCCGCAGACCGGGGAGCGTGTCATTCAAAAGCCCCGGTACGATGGCTTCTTTGGCACCTCGTTGGATCACGAGCTACGGTTGAAGAACATCAAGACCGTGATCGTCTGCGGCACCGTGGCCAACATCTGCGTGCTGCATACGGCCGGCAGCGCCGCGCTGCGCGGCTACCAGGTCATCCTGCCGATCGACGCCATATCCGCGATCACGCCGTTCGACCAGCAGGTGGCGATCAGGCAAACGTCATTCCTCTATAGAGGAGTCATCACGACTTCTGAAGCAATCAGCGTTACATAGTCCCGCAGTTTCGGGGGTGAAGGGGTGGCTCGAGTAGACCGACTTGCCAAGAAGACCGGCCTGAGCTGGGTGCCCGTCGTGATCTACGTCGCAGCCGTCGCGGTGGTCAGCGGCGGGCTCTTTGCCTGGGACTACGCTTACCGGCGGAAGGCAGAAGAGGCGCTGCGGCCGCCGTCCCCGGACGTGCTGGCCAGGAATCTGGTGGAGAACATCATCGGCCGGGGAACCGTGAAGGACATCAAGGTGAGCGAAACTGCGGGGACGGTGGAGGTCACGTTTGAGTCTGCGACCTATCCCCCGGCGGCCCGGGCAACGGTGAGCGGCGAGGTCGTCTCCAAAGACCTGGACCGCGTGATGGTCGGCCTCCGCGTGGTCAAGGGAGACCCCCTGGCCTACGTGCGCACGAGTGATGGGAAGATCATACTCGCGGCGCAGGCCGAGCAGACGGGCCGTGTCGTCCAGCTGCTGGTGAAGCCCGGTGACAAAGTCGACGAAGGCCGGGCGATGGTGTTGATCGAGCCACAAGATAAGACCGAAGCGCGCAAGAATCTCGAGACCGAGGGCCTCCTGGCATCCCAGGCCATTCTGGCCCAGCTGACGAGCATCAAGACGATAACGGCGAAGATCTTATACAAAGACATCACGCTGGCGACCGTGGTCGGGAAGCGGGGCGAGAAGGGTGTGACGTCGACGTACCACGAGAGCCTGCAATAACGCGCAGTCGCGGAATCGATGCGGAGAGTGACGAGTGCCGGTTGAGGTCGGCGAGCATCTGACGATCGCGGATGTCGTACGCGTAGCGAGAGAGAGGGCGGAGGTCGCCCTCTCTCCTCATGCACGGGAGCGCGTGGCGCAATCGCGGGCGATGGTGGAGCAGCTGGTGCGCGACGGGCGGGTGGTCTATGGCATCACCACCGGGGTAGGCGAGTTGGCCGGCGTGCACATCTCGCCCCAACAGTCGGCGAAGCTGCAGGTGAATATCGTGCGCAGCCACAGCGCCGGCGTCGGCGACCCCCTGCCTGAGGAGGTGGTGCGCGCGATGATGCTCTTGCGCGCGCACGCGCTGGCGCTGGGATATTCTGGCATCCGCCCCCAGACCCTCACGCTGCTCGTGGAAATGCTCAACCGCGGCCTGCACCCGATCATCCCCTCGCAGGGTTCCGTCGGCGCAAGCGGCGATCTGGCTCCTCTCGCGCACCTGGCGCTGGCGCTGATCGGGGAAGGGGACGTCACGGTCACCGGGGCGCCGATGCCGAGCCGGGATGCGCTGGCCGGCGCCGGGTTGTCGCCGGCCCTGTTGACGGCCAAAGAGGGCGTGGCGCTGATCAACGGCACACAGGCCATGACCGGGATTGCCGCCCTGGCGGTCTTCGACGCCCGCCGCCTCGCCACAGGCGCCGATATCAGTGGGGCCATGAGTTTTGAAGCCCTGCGGGGATTGCCGGAGGCCTTCGATCCGCTCCTGCAACGCGTCCGCCCCCATCCCGGCCAGCAGGCCAGCGCCGACAACCTCAGGCGGCTTATCGCCGGAAGCGAAATCCTCACCCAGCCCCGCGCGAACGGCAAGGTGCAGGATGCCTACGCGCTGCGGTGCATGCCTCAGGTGCACGGCGCCTCGCGCGATGCCATCGGGTACGCGAACACGGTCGTCGAGATCGAGCTCAATGCGGCAACCGATAACCCGCTCATCTTTTCTGACGAGGCCCGCGTAATTTCCGGGGGGAACTTCCACGGCCAGCCCGTGGCCATCGCCATGGACCTGCTCGCCATCGCCTGTGCCGAACTGGCCAGCATCGCCGAGCGGCGCATCGAGCGTCTGGTGAACCCGCACCTGTCGGGCCTGCCGGCATTCCTGACGGCGGACGGTGGGCTGCACTCCGGGCTGATGCTCGCGCAGTATACTGCCGCGGCGCTGGTGTCGGAGAACAAGGTGCTCAGCCATCCCGCCAGCGTCGACAGCATCCCCACGTCGGCCAACCAAGAAGATCACGTCAGCATGGGGACCATCGCCGCCCGCAAGGCCGCACAGGTGGTCCGGCATGCGCAGCAGGTGATCGGTGTGGAGTTGGTCTGCGCGGCGCAGGCGCTTGAGTTCCACCGGCCCGCTGGGGCCGGCGTGGGCACGCGCGCGGCATACGAGAGCGTCAGGAGGGTGGTGCCGCCGCTTGCGGCGGATCGCGTGCTGGCCGCAGATCTGGCCGCGGGCTACGAGCTGGTGCGCAGCGGCGAGCTGCTGGCCGCCGTGGAAGCCGCGGTCGGACGGCTAGGTTAGCCTGTCCCGTCCGCCGCGGCCGGCCTGCAGATGGGCGTCACGGCGTCACGTCGAAGGCGTCCACCGCCACGGCGGTGCTGCTCGAGGAGGCGTTCCTGGTTCCCGTGACTTCGATCATGATGGTGTGAGTGGCAGCCCGGAGTCCGGTCACCGAAAACAGCACGCTAGGGCTCCGGTAGAGCACGTACGTGTCCACGGCTTCCCGCACGACCACGCCATCCAGCCAGACCCGTGCGATGCCGCAGAGCTCACACCGTGCACTGAGCCAGCTCACCCCGGTCCCGGTAAACGTAAAGGTTGCCGTGGCGCCTGCAACGTCTGTGAAGACGACGTGACCCGCAGTCAGAGGGATCCCCGCTTCGGTTGAGGACTCCGAGATCCAGGCTCCCGCCGGCGCCAGTGTGGCTGCGGTCTCTTCAAATCGCGAGGGTGTCGTCCCGTCGCTGGTCACGTCGAAAGCGTCTACGATCACGAACGCGCCACCGGAGGCGTCGCCTTTGGTGCCCGTCACCTCGATGATCAGCGTGTGGGTCGCGGCCCCCAGCGCGGTTGCTGCGTACAGCACCGCTGCGCTCCGGGTCGCCGCGAACGTGTCCACCTCACTCACGACCACGCCATCGAGCCAGACCCGCGCTTTCCCGCACACCTCGCAGCGCACGCCGCGCCAGGCCACTCCGATCCCTGTGAAGGTAAACGTGGCCGTGGCGCCCGCGGTATTGGTGGCCACCGCGCGATCTCCGCTCAGGGGAACCGAGAGGTCGGCTGGGGACAGTACACGCCATTCGCCCGCCGGGGTCAGGAATGCTGCAGTTTCCTCGAATCGCGTGGTCGTCGTGTTCAACACCGTGACGGCGACCGGCGGGGACGTGGCCGGATTGCCCGATGTGTCCTGCGCGCGGGCCGTAAGCGTATACGAGCCGTTTGCCACCCGCGTGGTGTCCCACGATACGGCATAAGGCGCAGTCGTGTCCTGGTCCAATAGCGCGCCATCCACGAAGAACTGCACCCCGGCGACGGCCACGTTGTCCGAAGCGTTGGCGGTCACTGTGATCGTCCCCGAAACCGGCGCGCTACCGTCTGGCGAGGTTATCGCTACTGTCGGCGGCGTAGTGTCAGAGGTCGGGGGCGGCCCGTTCGAAACTGTCACCAGTACAATGGCCGACTCGCCAATATTGCCGGCGTTATCCTGCGCCCGCGCCTGCAAGGTGTGCGGGCCGTTTCCTACCGTCTGTGTGTCCCACAGCGCCTCATACGGCGCCGTCGTGTCCCGCGCCAGTTCCACCCCGTCCCGCAGGAACTGCACCACCGCCACGCCCGAAGCGTCCGATGCGGCTGCCTTCACCGTCACGACCCCAGAGACCGTCTGCCCGTTCCCCGGCTCCCCAATGCTCACCGTGGCGGGCGTGTTGTCGACCCGCACCGTCACCGGGGCTGACACGCCTTTGTTGCCTGCTGCATCCCGCGCCACCGCGGTCAGCGTGTGCTGCCCGTCGGTGGTCTTCGTGGTGTCCCATGACACTGAGAACCAGTTCGTCGTATCTTCCATACCGAGGTCGTTGCCGTCAAGTTTGAACTGCACGCCCACCACGCCGACGTTATCGGATGCGTCGGCGCTGACGGTGATCGTGCCAGCGACGATCGCCCCAGCCGTTGGGGACGTAATCGCCACTGTCGGGGGCGTTTTGTCGTTAAAGACCTGAACTTGGACTTGGTCGGAACTCCACTGGACCCCGAGGATGTCGCGGGCTACTGCCGTAAGGTTATGCCACCCATTGTTGGTGGCCGCCGTGTCCCAGGAAACTGAATACTCGTTCGTGGTGTCTTCTGCGCCGAGGTTCAGACCGTCGAGTTTGAACTGCACCCCGGCGACGGTCAGCGATCCTATGATCGTGACACTTGCTTTAACGATCACTGTCTGGGTGACCGTGGATCCGGGGTTTGGGGAGGTAATGCTCACCAGCAGGCTACCCGGATTCGGCAGGGGCAGTCCCAGTTGCGCGTAGGCTTCGAACGGCAGGCTCCAGGTCACCATCAGAACGGCTAAGAGAACTGCTACGCGTGCGCATCTCATAAGGTTACTCCCGTACCTCTCTTTTTGGGGGTAATCAGGGTAACACTGGTCTCCCAGATCGGGATTTATCACGAAACTTTTTCCCGGGTTTGCTTGGCGGCGGTCCTCCTGTAGTTGTAGGGATTTACCCTGAATCTTGTTCGGGTTTTCCCTGATTCAAGCCGTTGGTCGCGGCCTAGGAGGCTTCTGCGTGTTCGGGGAATCTTTGAACCTGCGGGGGGACAGCCCAAAATGATGCCAATCTGGGGGAAAGCGCAATGGCGGGTCGCCGGGTGAGGGCACCACGCGGATCGCAGATCTCGTGTCGCGGCTGGCCGCAGGAAGCCGCGATGCGGATGCTGATGAATAACCTGGACCCGGAAGTCGCGGAAAAGCCGGACGAACTCATCGTGTATGGCGGTACCGGCAAAGCCGCGCGCAACTGGGCGTGCTTTGATGCTATCGTCCGCAGCCTGCAAGTCTTGGAATCCGATGAGACGCTGCTCATCCAGTCCGGAAAGCCGGTGGGAATCTTCCGCACGCACGAGTGGGCCCCGCGGGTGCTGATCAGCAACGCGATGCTGGTGCCGGCGTGGGCCACCTGGGAGAAGTTTTGGGAGCTTGAGGCCCTGGGCCTGACCATGTATGGACAGATGACCGCCGGCTCGTGGATCTACATCGGTACCCAGGGCATCCTGCAAGGCACGTACGAGACGTTTGCGGCCGTCGCCCGCGCGCACTTCAACGGTTCGCTGCGAGGACGGGCCGTGCTGAGCGCCGGGCTGGGAGGCATGGGCGGGGCCCAGCCGATGGCCGTGACCATGAACGACGGCGTGGCGCTGATTGTTGAGGTCGATCCCGCCCGCATCCACCGGCGCCTCACCGCAGGGTGGGTGGACCAGGCCACGGACAACCTGGACGACGCGCTGCGATCGGTCGACGAAGCGAAACGGGCCGGCCGGCCGCAGGCCATCGCGCTGCTGGGAAATGCGGCATCGGTGTACGCCGAGCTGGTACGGCGCGGCGTCGTGTTCGACGTCGTCACCGATCAGACGTCCGCCCACGACCCCCTGGGCGGCTACATCCCTGAGGGCGTGACCGCCGAAGAGGCGTCCAAGATGCGCAAGCAGCAGCCGCAGGATTACGTCGCGCGCGCCCGGGCCTCCATCGTCCGGCACTGCGAGGCGATGGTGGCGTTGC
>VBAI01000203.1 GCA_005882295.1 Candidatus Segetimicrobium genomatis
TTCAGGCGTGCAGATGCGGCCGAGCGGCAAGCTGCGCAGGACCTTGGCGCCAGCTTCATCAACAGAAAGACCCTTGTCGCGGGCGTACGCTCGCACCAAACCGTCCCAGCGCTCGGTTGACACTGGGCCGGGGTTGACGGCGTTCACCAAAATCCCATGCGGCCCGTACTGCTCCGCCAGCGCGGAGGTCATGGCCAGGTCCGCGGCGTTGGCCGCGCTGGCCGTAAGTTCCCAATACGCAGGCTTGATCCCGTCGTTGCCCACGACGTTCACAATGCGCCCGCGGCCACGCCGCAGCAGATAGGGGATCACCGCCTTCGCGCACCGGACATAGCCCATGAATTTCAGCTGCAAGCTCAGTGTCCAGTCTTCTTCCGCAAGGTTGAGGATCAGGCCGCCCGGCGAAGCTCCGGCGCAGTTGACCAGGATGTCGAGCCCGCCGAAGTGCGCCGCCGCCGCATCCACACAGCGTTGGACGTCTTCCCAGCGCGTCATGTCGCCAGCAACAGGGAAGACGTCCGCACCCGTGGCCTGACGGATGGCCTCTGCGGCCCGCCGCAATTCATCCTCGCGCCGTGCGCAGATTGCAACGCGGGCCTCCTCGCGGGCAAACTCCAGCGCGCAGGCTCGGCCGATGCCCTTTGACCCGCCGGTGATGAACACCACTTTGTGGCGCAGTCCGAGATCCATGTCGACCTGCCTCAGCGTGTAGGTTTTGTCAGGGTGACCGGTCTCGTCAAGTCTCCGTGCAGTTCCGGGCGCCGGTCGGCGAGGGTCGTCATCCCGCCCCGTCCCGCGGCTGCGTCAGCTCGACAAGAAAACCGTCGGAGGGGTCGTGGGCCAGGAAGGCAATCAGCGTGTTCCCCGCGCCTGGTTGCGGCGTTTCGTCCCGCAACGCCACCCCGCGTGCTTTGAGCGCCGCGAGAGCCGTGTAAATGTCGTCGACGAGGAGGGCGATGTGCTGGATCCCTTCGCCGCGCCGCCGCAGCCATTCCGCGTTAAACCCGTCTGTAGTGAGCGGCTCGATCAGTTCCAGCAGCACGCCGCCGAGATGGACGAAGGCGATCCGCAGCAATCCCGGGCCGTAGTCCTCCCAGGCGAAGACCTCCAGCCCGAGGGGACGTAGACGCTCGGCGGCCGCGCGCGCGTCCCGCACCACCACACCAATGTGATGCAGGCCATGGAATTTAGGGGGGACTGCGCCGGTCATTCGTCGACCCAGGCGGCCACGCGGGCGGGCCCGCCGTTGCCATTTTTTACCGGCACGGGCATGGCAAGCAGGGTGAAGTGGCGCCGGCCGATCTGGTTCAGGTTGATCAGATTTTCAATCAGGCACACGTCGGCACCCAGCGTGATCAGGTGCACCGGGTATTTGGGCTGTCCTGGCGGCTTCGGTGGCCCGCCGTCCACGGCGAAGTCCACACCCAACGCGCGCACCCCGGTTCTGACGAGCCACTGCGCCGCCTCGTTCGACAGGTAGGGATTGTCGCGGTAGAATGCCCGATCGTTCCACTTCGCCTGTGCCCACCCGCTCCAGAGGACAGCGCGCCGATCGCGCAGGTCCGCGTCGCCGGCTGCTGCCTGGACCGCGTCAACCGTGAACGGCTGGCCCGGCCGTGCCTGGGATCGTAAGTCCACGAGCACCGCAGGTCCGTTCAGCCACTCCAGCGGCACACGGTCGATTGTCAGCCCGTCTTTGATGAAGTGGTACGGGGCGTCAATGTGGGTGCCGGTGTGGATGCTGAACGTGGCGTACGAGGTGGAGAGCCCGTGCAGTTCATGGTGGTGGATTGGGACGTCGTAGATGTGCGGATGTCCCGGGACCGGCTCGACCTCTGGCCCCCACGGGATCGTCAGGTCGATCAGGTGCACGCCGCTACCCCTCGATCAGGATGCGCATTGCATTCGTGCCCTGGTCGAGTGAACCTTCCTGCCACCGATGTGGTCGGCGGTGCCGGGCATCCGCCGCGGGGAGGGGACATGGCAGCGCATTTTGCTGCCGTCCAAGGGGGCGAAGCCTAGTAACCATGCTCCCTAGTCCCATCCTCGCGTAGTTTGGGCATGAAACCAACCAGGATGGGGTTCTCACAGCGCCTCTAGTCTTCTGGCGCTTCCCTGGCCTGGGTAACGACTCAGTCAGGGACCAGCCAACATCGTGGCTGATCGCAGGAGGCCGGAGAGATTCGGATCAGTTCTTGCAGGAGGATTCATCGCGATGCTTGTTGATAGCACCTTCACGGCAATTCCGAGTTGAGGTCATGCTTCTTCCCCGGGGCGACGAATACATTATCGCGGTCCAAAATCCGCGCACCGCCTTTGGCGACGCTGAGCTAAAAGGCTGCAGCGCTGAAGTCGACCGGTTCGCAATCCCGAAGCCCTACTCTGGCGGCTTCACGGCCACGTTCCATCTCCTCAATCAATCCCGGGAATGGGCCGTGCGGTGCTTTACGAGATCCATTTCCGATCTACAGCAGCGATATGCGGCTATCGATCGCTTTCTCGCGAGAAACAACGAAAGCTTCCTCGTGGGAACATTTTACCTTTCGCAAGGCATTCGGATTTCGGGGCAATGGTATCCGATTATCAAGATGCAATGGGTGAAGGGTGATACCCTGAACAGCTTTATCGAAAAGAACATCGGGAATGCCGGACGACTCAAGAAGCTGATCCCCGAGTTCGTGTCTATGGTACGTCGCCTTCAGCAACTCACGATCGCTCACGGCGATTTACAACACGGAAACATCTTGGTCAGGGATGGGAAATTGTTTCTCATTGACTACGACGGCATGTTTCTTCCCAAGCTCTCTCGCCTCAAGACAAATGAGATTGGCCATGTGAATTACCAGCATCCGGGGCGAAATGCGAGTCACTATGGGCCTTCCATTGACCGGTTTTCGTCTATTGTGATTTATTTGGGGCTGCGAGCGATTTCGGAGTCGCCGGGGCTGTGGACCAAATACGATGACAGCGAGAATGTCCTCTTCCGCGCAGGGGATTTTGCCAATGCGGCGGGTTCGCCCTTGGTTCGTGAGCTTGCTGCTCTTCCCGCTCTCTCCTCAGAAGTTGAGAGGTTCCAAGGCGTTTGTAAGCTGCCTATCGATGACGTCCCGGACCTTGAGACCTTCATCTCAGGCGGGTTTCGCTATCCCAAGGCGGCAGTCTCCCAGGTGACCGCCCCCCCGTCCACATCATCGCAAGCTGTTCCGCCGGTGATCCTAAAGGTTGTTCCCCCGGTCATACCAAAGGTCGTGCCGCCGGTCATCTCAAGGGTTGTCCCGCCAGCCATACCAAAGGCTGTCCCACGAACGCTGCCCACTCACCTTCCCGCGCCGAGCCCTGCCACCTCGGCACCTGCGCAGGTTCCCGCGCGGCGTCCTGCTCAGCCCGCTCAAGTGCCTCATGCAGGTCAAACTGGCGAAAGGGTATCAAGCACGTTGGTTGGCATCGTCGCTGCGGTTGTGTTGGGGGTCATTGGCTGGGCCATTTGGGGGATCTGGGCATTCGTGAACGCGGTCCACTGAGTGCTGTTGTTGGAGGATGTGGCTAAGAGGGTGGTCCTGCATAAACTCGACTTGGCAGAACCGCCGAGGGGCATTATTGAGTAGGCAGTCAGGCAGCGGCAGGGCGTTTCATCACCAACACATCTGCATCAGATGAGAGGAGTGCGGCGAAGATGTCGTACACAGCTGAAATCAGTCGAAGGAATCCGTCGTGCTTTTTGTTCTTGATCGACCAGTCCGGATCCATGGTGGATCCCTTTGGAGGTGAGGAATCAGGGAGAAGGAAAGCGGATCAGGTGGCAGACGTCATTAATCGACTCTTGCAGAACCTCATTATCAAGTGTGCCAAGCAAGAGGGAGTGCGAGACTACTACCACATCGGGGTGATCGGCTACGGGACGCAAGTAGGTCCCGCATTCGCGGGGGCGCTCGCCGGCAGAGAATTGGTGCCCATCGGTGAAGTGGCCAATAACCCCGCCAGAATAGAAGCGCGCGAAAAGAAAGTTGATGACGGAGCAGGCGGTCTCGCGGATCAAACCGTTCGGTTCCCTATTTGGTTTGATCCAGTGGCTACCGGTGGCACGCCCATGTGTCAGGCATTGACACGAGCGCAATCGATCATGCAGGGGTGGACGAGCCAGCATGCCCACGGTTTCCCACCGCTGGTGATTAATATCAGCGACGGAGAACCCACTGACGGTGATCCTAGCGTGCCAGCCCAATCCGTGATTCAACTCGCCACGAGTGATGGGAACGTTTTGCTCTTCAATATTCACATCTCATCGCAGAGCGGGGCGCCCATCATATTCCCTGACAGCCAGGAGACTCTGCCAGATGATCACGCGCGTCTGCTGTTCAGCATGTCAAGTCAGCTTCCCGAGTTCCTGCGCACCTTCGTGCAACAAGAAGGTATTAACGTATCCGAGAACACCCGAGGGTTCGCGTTCCAGGCGGACCTGGTGACACTGATCAAATTCCTTGATATCGGAACACGACCGAGCAACTTGCGATAGGAGACGACCTAATCGTTGACATGGAGGCCTTTCTTGTCCCGCTCCGGGTCCAGAAGGGGGGAAATGCGGAAGGGGAATATGAAGATGCCTTCCACCCGCCGGGAAATGGCAAGGTGGAAGGTGCAGCGTTACGCTTTGCAATTGCCGATGGCGCAAGCGAAGGAATGTTGAGCGGCGCCTGGGCAAGAATCTTGGTGGAATTGCACTGCCGGTTTGAGTGGACATGCAGCTCGCTTGAGCAATTTCTTGAGAGGGCATACCAAGACTGGCGGTCGTTCAAGTCAGAGTACCTCCGCGACCGGAAAGAGCGGAATCATCCAGTTCAATGGTATGAAGAGCCGGGGCTTCAGGCAGGAGCATTTTCGACTCTTCTCGGCCTCACGCTGACGGGGTCCTCGAATGAGCAGGCTGGACAGTGGACAGCCGTCGCCATAGGGGATAGTTGCCTGTTCCAAGTCAGGGGCAGCACCCTGGTGGAGAAATTCCCCGTGGAACGCTCTTCTGACTTCAACAGCCGTCCGGTGCTCATTGCGAGCAACCCGGCTCGAAATGACCAGGCCATCAGCGCTATTCGACGGGTTTCGGGGACGTTTGGGTCAGGCGACGCCTTTTACCTCATGACCGACGCGCTGGCTCAGTGGTCTTTAAAGGAAGATGAAGAGGGCAGGAATCCGTGGGCGCTTCTGCGCGCGCTTGACACAGAAGATGCCCCGGCGTTCGACGTCTGGATCGACGGATTGCGAAGCACCAAGGAATTGCGCAATGACGATGTTACTGTGATCCGCATCGACCTGCTGAGAGCATAACCGGACTGGTCCCAACTGACGGACGAGGAGGCGTTGTCGATGAAAAAAGATACATGGCTGATTCTCGTATCTACCACGAGCCTCGTGATCGCCATAGCTTCTCTCGTTCTCGTCGTCTGGACGCTCGGGCAGCTGCGGCAGGGCGTGACGACCCGCTCCCTCGCGGTGGTGACTCCCGCGGGGCGGATCCGCCTGGGTATGCTACCCGGCGGTGTCCTGGGGATGCAGATCCATAGCTCTTCCGGAAAGGAACGCCTCGGGTTAGGAGTGGTTCCCGGAAATCTCAGCGGATTAGCCGTCTATGATTCGGGTGGGAAAAAGCGCTTCTACCTGATGTTCTTTGATAGATCTGGTCGGTCTGAGTACAGAATTGTTCGTTGACAAGGATGCCAGTTGAACCAGTGGCTCCATTTCCTTCAGCGCCCATCGGAGCTCAGCTAACCGCTCCTCGATCATCCGTCGCATTGCGAGTGATCCGGATGAGCCGAAAAGGTGCCAGGTACCTGCTGCTTACGCTCAGTCCTCGTATCGATCGTGGTGCCGGACCCAGGCCTGCGGGTCCCGGGGATCCTCGTCTCGCCCTTTGGGAACAAGGTCGAGGATACAAATAAGTTACTGGAGCGTTCACTGATTTCAGTCCCGCCTCCGGTGAACCGTGCTGCCGATCACGAGCCCTGCTGCGATGAGGACGAGGTTCTTGATCACAAATTCTCCGGTCACGGTCAGCAGTAACGGATTCCCAGACTGAAAGGCGAGCTCTGGGCGCAGCACCAGCACGAGAAACGTTCCTGCTATCTGCAACCAAAAGAGCAGCAGGATCAGGCGCAGCGCTACGCCCGACAGAAGGCCAACCCCTATGACGAGCTCCCACCAGCCCAGGAACCGAACGAAGAACGCAGGCGGAAGCCAGTAGACTGTCTGCGCAACCAGGTCGGCCACTGGGCTGCGGCCGACGACTTTTAGGGCCCCGAACCAGATGAAGGTGACGGCCAGGGCCACACGCAGTAAGCGGGTCCCGTGGGCCGTCATGAAGTCAATCATGACGTGGTCGAGCCGTTCCCAGTGCCTTTCAAGCTGTTTCATCATGTCGACTAGACCACCATTTCTCCAACGGTGTCCGGCACCGGTCACCCCAGACCGAACTCGATCAGCAGCTCGGTTATCCGCGCCAGATGGTAGTCATCATGCTCGGCCACGAAGAACGCATGATCCACCAGGCTCATTGGCACGCGCAGGCGGGGATGCGGCGCGGTGTGCGCCAGTGCCGTGTCTTCGACGGCCTCGAGCCGGCGGACCAACGCAGCTCGAGCCTGGCGGAAGCCGCTCAGGATCATCCCGAGCGGTGCGGTATTATGGTTGGCCTCGTGGGTCCGGCGATTCGTCAGGTCGGCCGGGCTCATCTCTGGCCGCCGGGCCAGCAGGTCTTCTACCCGCGCACGCCACAGCGGTTCGAGGTCCAGCAGGTGCCCCGCGTTTTCCTGAGTGGACCACGTGCTGCCCGAACGGCGCGTGAGAACGGATACCGGCAGGGAGTTGAGTCGATCTTCCAGGCGGGCCGGGGTGCCGCGGAGGCGTTCGACGACGACTGGGAAGAGATCCACCGGCAGGCCTGTGGGAAATTGCCGCTCGAACCAGGGCTGTTTTCTTATCATGTGAAAGAAGGCTCGTAGTTACGCGTTTATCGAGTGTCGGGCAC
>VBAI01000157.1 GCA_005882295.1 Candidatus Segetimicrobium genomatis
AAGGTTCCTCCTGGCCCCTGGGTCACCGGTTCCCTGGTTTGCGTGGTTCCCTGGTTCCCGGGTCCCCTGGTCCCTGCTCCGACCGTCGGAATACCGAGGGTCCGGGAAAGACGGCCTGGTCTCCGAGCTCTTCTTCGATCCGGAGCAACTGATTGTACTTGGCCACGCGCTCGCTGCGCGACGGGGCTCCGGTCTTAATCTGGCCGGCCGCGGTGGCCACCGCCAGGTCGGCGATGGTGGTGTCCTCGGTTTCTCCGGAACGATGAGAGATGACGATGGCATACCCGGACGCCCGCGCCATGGCCACCGTGTCCAGTGTCTCGGTCAGCGTGCCGATCTGATTCACCTTGACCAGGATGGCATTAGCCACGTGCATCTCGATCCCCCGCCGCAGCCGCGCCGGATTGGTGACAAAGAGGTCGTCGCCCACCAGCTGCACCGTGGAACCCAGGCGGGCGGTGAGGCCGCGCCAGCCCTCCCAGTCATCTTCGGCGAGCCCGTCTTCGAGCGAGATGATCGGATACGTCCTGCACAGACCGGCGTAGTAGTCGAGCAGCTGCGCGGCCTGACGCTGCGTTCCTTCACCCGCGAAGCGGTACGTTCCATTCTTGTACAGGTTGCTGGCGGCGACGTCGATGGCAATGGCCACATCGGCACCGGCACGGTATCCGGCCTTGCGGATCGCGTCCACCAGCACGTCGAGGGCTTCTTCAGTCGTCCGGAGCTGGGGGGCAAATCCACCTTCGTCGCCGACGGCGGTACTGAGCTCCCGCCCGCGCAGGATGCCGCGCAACGCGTGGAACGTCTCCACTCCCATCCGCAGCGCGTCGGCAAAGCGGATTCCCCCGACGGGGGCCAGCATGAACTCCTGCACGTCCAATGGGTTGTCGGCGTGCAGACCCCCGTTGATGACGTTCATCAGCGGGACCGGCAGGGTGTGCGCCTCGCGGCTCAAGAAGCGGTAGAGTGGAACATGCTGCGATGCCGCGGCGGCTCTGGCCACCGCGAGGGAGACGCCCAGCAAGGCGTTGGCGCCCAGCGCGGACTTGTTGGGAGTCCCGTCGAGCGCACATAACAGGTGGTCCAGCCCGGCCTGGTCCAGCGCATCCCTTCCTGCTACCGCGGGGGCGATGCGCTCGTTGACGTTGCCGACGGCGCGCAGCACGCCCTTGCCGGCGTAGCGTTTCGGATCGCCATCGCGCAACTCCAGCGCTTCGTGCACGCCAGTCGAGGCGCCCGACGGGACCGAGGCCCGGCCGACACTTCCGTCGTCCAGGCGGACGTCGACTTCGACGGTAGGGTTGCCCCGCGAATCGAGGATCTCGCGCGCGTGGACCGCGGCGATCGTCGCCATACGAAACTACGGGACTGGGGACCGGGGACTGGGGACCAGCAACTGATACAGATGAAACAAGGGTATCTACCTGGTCCCTAGTCCCGAGTCCCTAGTCCCGCTTTTGAGATCTTCCACGCTCATCCGCCCGAGAACCTCAACCAGTTGTTGCGAAGGGCTCAGGCGTTCGGGTACGGCAAGCACCTTGGCGACGAGCCGCCGCTCTCCTCGCGAAATAGTGATCACATCACCCAGCTTGACGGGTGCCGAGGGTTTTGCCGCCGCGCCGTTGATCCGCACCCGGCCGGCCTCGCACAGCGTGTGCGCCAGCGTGCGCCGCCGTACGAGCCTGCTCACTTGCAGAAACTTATCTAACCGCATAACTAACGGGAATGCGGGATCGCGGGAGTGCGGGAACGCGAATCTGCACTGGACATCATGTACTTGTTCCCGCGTTCCCCCGTTCCCGCGTTCCCGTCATTTCGTTACTTGATCCGTCCGCGAAATCTTCGCCTGAGCCTTGATCTTTTTCACCCACTCCTGGAAGGCCGCCTCTTGCCTGCTGGAGACGAGCACTCTGCGGATCTGGTCGCGCGCCTGCTCGAGGGTCGCCGGTTGCGGGGGCCGGCGCTCGAGGACCTGGATGAGGTGATACCCGTATTGCGTCTTGACGATGTCCGAGATCTGCTTGGGCTGCAAGGCGAACGCCGCCTGCTCGAATTCACTTACCAGCTGCCCCCGGTTGACGAACCCCAGGTCGCCTCCCTGCTCGCGGCTGCCGGGATCCTTGGAGTATTGACGCGCCAGGTCGCCGAACGGCTCGCCGCGCCGGAGCTTAGCCAGTACCAGTCGCGCCTGGTTCTCGTCGTCCAGGAGAATGTGCCTGACGTGCACCTGTTCCGACCGGTCGAACTCGCTGCGATGCTCCCGGAAGTATTGCTCGATTTCGGCGTCCGTCACGGTCACCGGCGCGACCTTTACCATCAGATTCCGCACGGCCAGGTTGGTGCGCAGGCGGTCCTTCAGCTCGGCCAGCGTGAGGTTGCGCTGTGCCAGTGCGAGCTCGAAATCACGTTGCGTAGGGAAGTTTCGCTTGATCTCCTGAAGCTGATCTTCGATCTGCGTTTCTGTCGGCAGGGCGCTCTGGCGGCGCGCTTCCTGGAGCACCAGCCGCTGTTCGATAAGCTGGTCGAGCACGACGCGGGAGACCTCCGCGCGCTGCCGGGCGCCGTCCGCCGTCGAGGGATCGAGCCCGTATTGTTTGGCCAGCGTGTCCACCTGCTCATTCAGTTCATTAATGTAGATCACTTCGCCATTGACGGTGGCGGCAACCGCCGTGCCCCGCTGCATCCCCATGGTGATGGCGGCCACGGCGCCAGCGGCAAGCAACACGGCGGCGAGTCCAAGGAGAACGATTCTGGCCCGGCCTTCCATCCTTTGAACCTCCAAAATACGGGACTAGGGACTGGGGACTGGTGAGATTCCACTGGAGGTTTCGTTCCCTAGTCCCAAGTCCCTAGTCCCGCAGTCGTGTGCACGCTGCTCCATCCTACCTGTCGCTGGGGTTGGGCGCAATCCCGGCCGGTTCTTGCCGCCGGGCGTGGTGCGCCAGCGCCTGCAGCACCTCAGTAATCGTGTCGGCGTCGGCGAGACCGGGACCGCTGGGGCGCAGGCGAAGGATTCCTGCACCCGCGGTGAGCCGCCCGCCAAACTGCCGCAGGAGCGCCGCCTCCTCGTCCGCGGTGAGGGACCATCCGGCGGCCCGCTTCAGCGCGATCCGATCCTGCTCGCGTGAGATCGCCGCGACTCCGGCATCACGCGCCAGCGCGCGCAGCCGCACGATACGCTGGAGATTGACGGCCTGGCTGGGCGGGGGACCATAGCGGTCGGCGATCTCTTCTGCCACCTCGTCCGCTTCCTCGGGTGTCCGGACGGCCGCCATCTTGCGATACATCGCCATGCGCTGCCCCTCGTCAGGAATGTATGACTCGGGCAGGTAGGCGTCCACGCCGAGGTCGACCGTGGCATCGGGCGCCTCCTCCACGATCTGGCCCCGCAACTCCCGGATGGATTCATCCAGCAGACGGCTGTAGAGCTCGAATCCCACGGCCGCGAGGTGGCCGTGCTGCTCCGGCCCGAGCAAATTTCCGGCTCCACGGATCTCCAGGTCTCGCATGGCCAGCTTGAAACCCGACCCGAGTTCGACGAATTCCTGCATCGCCTGCAGGCGCTGGCGGGCTTCGTCGGTCAGCGGTGCCCCCCTGGGGTACAGCAGGTAGCAGTACGCCTGGCGGTCGGACCGGCCCACACGGCCGCGCAACTGGTACAACTGGGAGAGGCCCATCAGGTGCGCATCTTCCACGATGATCGTGTTCACGCGCGGGATGTCGAGCCCGATCTCCACGATGGTCGTGCACACGAGCACGTCGGACCGGCCGCCGAGGAAATCCATCATCACCTGCTCGAGCCGTTCCTCGGGCATCTGTCCGTGAGCCACGGCCACCCTGGCCGCCGGGACGGCGGCGCGGATGCGGCGGGCGGCCCGTTCGATGGTCTCGACGCGGTTATGCACGACGTACACCTGGCCGCCCCGATCCAGTTCCCGCAGGATCGCCTCCCGAGTGGTCTCTTCCGCCTGGGGGCGGATCTCCGTCATGATCGGCAGCCGGGCATCGGGCGGCGTCTCCATTACCGACATGTCGCGCAATCCTACCAGGGACATGTGCAGCGTGCGCGGGATCGGGGTAGCCGTCAACGTGAGGACGTCGACGCTGCGGCGCAGTTGCTTGAGCTGTTCTTTGTGCTTGACGCCGAAGCGCTGCTCCTCGTCGATGATGACGAGGCCGAGCTTGGCGAACCGTACGTCCTTTTGCAGCAGACGGTGCGTGCCGATAGCGATATCGACGGTCCCGGCGGCCACCCCGTCGATCACGCGGCGCTGCTCGAGACGGCTGCGAAACCGGCTGAGCACCTCCACTTTTACGGGATAGGCGGCCAGCCGCTTGAGGAATACGTTGTAATGCTGTTGCGCCAGGATGGTGGTGGGGACCAACACGGCCACCTGCTTGCCGTCCATCACCGCCTTGAACGCCGCGCGCAGCGCGACCTCGGTCTTACCGTAGCCCACGTCGCCGGCGATCAACCGGTCCATGGGTTTGGGCGCTTCCATATCGCGTTTGACATCCTGGATCGCCAGCCACTGGTCTGGCGTCTCCTCGAATTCGAACGTGGCCTCCAGCTCCTGCTGCCACGGCGTATCCGCTGAGAACGCGTGGCCGGGGACGGTCTCACGTACGGCATACAGCTGGAGGAGTTCCCGCGCCATTTCCTGGGCCGCTTCCTTGACGCGTTTCTTCTCGCGCTCCCACTCCGCGCCGCCCAGGCGGTGGATCTTCGGCTGCTGGCCCTCGACGCCGATGTACCGCTGCACCAGGTTGATCTGGTCCGTCGGGACATACAGGCGGTCGCCCTGCGCGTACTCCAGGTGCAGATAGTCACGTTCCGCGCTGTGCAGCAAGAGGCGGACCATGCCGCGGTAGATGCCGATGCCGTGGTGGATGTGGACCACCAGGTCGCCGGTGGTGAGATCGGTCCAGGAGTACAGGCGGATCCCTTCGCGGAAGCGCAGCTTGCGGCGGCGCCGCCGCCAGCCCACGATTTCGCTGTCACTAACCACCACCAGGGCCGCCGCGTCCAGCTGGAACCCTCGCGACAGCGGCGCGTTGATCACCGCCACAGTGCCGGGTTCCGGCAGGGTGGCGGATTCGCCGGTGGCCAGCGCGCTCACGCCGTGGTCGGTGAGAATCTCCCGCATCCGCTGTGCCTGTGTCGTGGCGACGACGATGCGCTGGCCTTTCGCCTGCCACTCTTCCAGCGCGCGGGCCAGCAGTTTCATCTGGCCCCCGAACGCTTCGACCCCGGTGAAGCGCATCGGGATCTCCGCCTTGACGTTCTCAGCCGCGTGGAGCGCCGAGAGGCTGAGGCGGACCGTGGCGTGGGCCCGGCGCAGGAGATCCTCCCAGGACACCAGCGTCGCCGGGGCGGCGTGCTCCCAGAGCGTGCGCGCCTGGCGTTGCAGCTCGTCCGGTTCATCCAGCATCAGCACCGACGAGGGGGGCAGGTAATCGAGCACGGTCGCATTTCCGCCGGCCTCGCGCACAGACGTGAGCAGCGCCGCCGGGATGGACCGGGTACTCCGTTGCGTGGTGGGATCGAATTCGCGCAGGGATTCGATCTCATCGCCAAACCACTCCGCACGCACGGGCACGTCCAGGTGCGCGGGGAACACGTCCAGGATCCCGCCCCGCACCGCAAACTGTCCCCTGGCTTCGACCAGTTCCATCCGCTCGTAGCCTATGGCGGCCAGGAAACTGACCATGGCCTCCCGGTCGCTGTGCTCGCCTTGCCGGATGCGCCGCATTGACGTGCGCAGGTCATCCGGTGAGGGAACGAGGCGGAGCAGCGCCGAGACCGGTGCGATGATCCACGGCGGGGGGCCGTCAACCAGACGCAAGAGCACCGCCGTCCGCTCACCGACGGTTTGCGGGGCCGGACGTTCACCGTCCGTGCGCAGGGCGTCCCACTGGGGGAACACCGAGATCGCGCCGGCCAGCGATGGGGCAAACGTGAGCAGGTCATCGTGCAGCCGTTCCGCCGCGTCGTGGGATGGTGTGACGAGCAAGACGGCGCCCCGACCTTGCTCAGAGCCGGCCACCGCTCCAGGGACGGCGAGATCTTCAGCCAGGGCGGCGAGGAGATACGCCTTTTCCGCGCCTGCCGGCCCGACCACCCAGGGATGGCTGCCCCGGCGGACGAGGTCGAGCAACCGGTTGTACGGTTCTTGCTGGCGCAGGAGCGGCAGCAGATCGTAAAGGGTCATGGTTGCAACATTTCATTGTACCGAAGAAGGGCAAGCGAGAACAGGCGAACAGGCGCGAAACCCTTAGCGCCTCTCGCTTACCGTCGCCACCGCGACGGTGCCCAGCACCGCGGCGATACCCAGCGAGAGGAAAGCCCACCCCCAGATGCCGCCGGTGGCGTCCAGGACAGCGCCGAACAGGGATGGCGAGATCGCGGTGACCAGGAATCCCAGCCCGGACTGCACGGCCAGCGTGGCGCCCAGCGTCTCCGCCGTCGCCGACTCGGCCACCGCCGTGGAGATGCTCGAAGAATCGGCCGTGACCAGCAGGCCGTAGAGGAGGGCCAGCGTCAACACGGCAGGCATCCCCAGGGCCGGCGACCATCCGATGACGGCGGAGCACAAGGCCGAGGCGGTCAGAAACACGGTGATCATCCGGCGCCGTCCCAGGCGATCAGACAGCCAGCCCCCGGCGGCGTTACTGAGCCCGCTTCCGAGGAGCACGAGCGATGAGAACGTTGCGCCCCGCGCGGTCGCGGATGTCAGCGGCATCCCCCGCTGCACCCACAGCGAGGTGAGAAACGCCGGAAGCCAGGCACGCATTCCGAACAGTTCCCAGTTATGCGCGGCATAGGCGGCGATGAACCGCAGGGCGCGGAGGTTGCGGAGCGCGCCGGTGATGGCCGTGCGCAGCGCCGGTGGCGGGCGCGGCGCGTCGCGTACGACCCACCAGGCGGCGACGGCGGCCAGCAGCGGCCCAAGCGACGTGACCCCAAATGCCATGCGCCAGCCCGCGTGCAGCAACACGCCGGTCACCAGCAGCGAGAGGCTGGTGCCTAACGAGAAGCAGGCGATGTAGACGCCCATGGCCGCCCCGCGGCGGTGCGCAGGGAAGGTTTCCACCACCAGGCGCATGCCGGGCACGTAGGTTCCCGCCAGCCCCATGCCGCCGAGCGCGCGCAGCGCGAGGGCTGAGCCGAAGCCGTCGGCGAAGGCCGCGAACAGCAGGGCGAAGACGGCATTCCAGATCGCGCTGAGCAGATAGATCATGCGGACGCCGGCCGCGTCGGTGAGGGTCGACAGCACGAGCACCGCGGCGGTATATCCGATCTGCTGGCCGGCGAAAATCGCTCCGGCCTGCGCGGCGGACAGCGCCCACTGCTGGCGCAGCACGGGCAACGCCGCAGAGTAGGTGCCGAAGGTGAGCATGGTCAGGATTTCGGCGGCGGAGAGAAAGACCAGCCACTTCCAGTGATTCGTGATTTGTGATTCGTGATTCGCCACGACCATGCGGAACTGTAGGAACTACGAAAGGGATGATTCTAACGAATCACTAATCACGAATCACTAATCACTTTTGATACCGCGAGCTCGACCGGCAAAACTTATCGCCCGTCGAGGCGGGCCTCTGTGCCTCCGGCGAAGGTGCTGCGGTACCAGTTGGTGATGGGCAAGCGGCGATCCTTGCCGAAGGCCTTGGGCGTAATCTTCACGCCCGGTGGCGCCTGGCGGCGCTTGTACTCGTTGCGATCGACCATGGCGATGATGCGCCGCACGATGTCGGCCGGATAGCCGGCAGCCACGATGTCCGCCGGGGGAGTGTCCTCCTCGACGTACAGCTTGAGGATTGGATCGAGCATCTCGTAAGGCGGGAGGGTATCGGTATCTTTCTGCCCGGCCCGCAGCTCGGCGGTCGGAGCGCGGGTGAGCACGCCGTCAGGGATGACGGCCTTTTTGCCATTCCGCCACCGGGCCAGGTCGTAGACCAGCGTCTTGGGAACATCTTTGATGACCGCGAACCCGCCGGCCATGTCGCCGTACAGGGTCGCATAGCCGACGCTCAGCTCGCTCTTGTTGCCGGTGGTGAGCACCAGCCATCCGAATTTGTTTGACAAGGCCATGAGCAGCGTGCCGCGGATGCGGGCCTGGATGTTCTCTTCTGCGGCATCGGCCGCTTGTCCGGCGAAGACCGGTCCCAGTGCCTGCAGGAAGGCCTCAAAGGTGCGGTCGATCTCCAGATCGATCAGTTCGGTCCCGAGGTTGGCCGCGACCTCGCGCGCACAGCGGCGGCTCTCCACCGAGCTGTAGCGGGACGGCATCCACGCGGTGTGCACGTGCTGCGGACCCAGGCCATCCGCGGCGATCGTGGCCACCAGCGCGGAATCGATGCCGCCGGAGAGCCCCACCACGGCGTCGCTGAATCCGTTCTTGCGCATGTAGTCGCGCGTTCCCAGCACAAGCGCCCGATAGATTTCCTCGGAGGGATCCAGCGGTTCCGCGATGGACGGCCGCAGCGACGGCCGCGGCCGCGATCGCGCCGCGGAGACATGCAGGGTGTACGTTTCGACCGGTCCCTCATCGTCCTCCGCCGGCCGCACGGGCGCGAACAGCCGGTGACGGCGAACGGCCTCGGGGTCAACGTCGCAGTAGACGAGGTCCTCTTCGAACTGTGTCCCGCGGGCCAGCCACGCGCCGGTGTGGTCGAAGATCATGCTCATGCCGTCAAAGACCAGCTCATCCTGCCCGCCGACCAGGTTGTTGTAGCAGAGGGCGACGCCGTAGTCGCGGGCCCGCGTGGCCAGCATCTGGGCCCGTTCGCGCCACTTGCCGGCGTGGTAGGGGGAGCCGTTGATGTTGATGATCACGAGCGCCCCCGCGGCCGCTTCGGCCTGGCAGGCGCCTCCGGGGGCCCAGATATCCTCGCAAATGGTCACGCCGACCGGGACGCCTTCAATGATGAATACGGGGGCGCGGCGGCCGGGATGGAAGTAGCGCTTCTCGTCGAACACGCCGTAGTTCGGCAGGCGCTGCTTATGGTAGATGCCGACCCGCTCGCCATCGACGCACACCGCCGCCGCATTGTAGAGGTGGGTGCCCTGGTCCACGAATCCCACCACCACGGCGATGCCCGTGGTGCGGCGGGTGACCTCTTCCAGCGCGGCCAGATTGCCACGCACGAAGTCGGGTTTGAGCAGCAGATCTTCGGGGGGATATCCGGGAACCGAGAGTTCGGGGAAGCAGATGAGGTCCGTGCCCAGATCGCGCGAGCGGTCAATGGCCTCGCAGATACGGCGGGTATTGCCCTCCAGGTCCCCCACCGTCGTATTGATCTGGGCCATGCACACACGTAGCATGCGGGTTCCAAGGAGAGATTATACCGCAGTCGGCTACGAGAGTTCGTGTGGCCCCCTCACCCTTTGTCCCTCTCCCTCCAGGGAGAGGGGAATAATGATGGCCCCTTCCGGGGCCTCAATTAACGCGCCAGCGGGTGCGCTTCGCTGAGTTAGGCCGGGTTGCCGTCAACCGTGCAGCGCCGGAGGCACTGCAGGGCGAGCGGTACCTCGCTCCCACCTCGAACAGCCGCTTTCCGCTGGCGACTACGTTTCTACCATGCGACGGGGAACAGGGTCAATTCGGAACTTTCGTTCCGCTGTTGTGGACAATGGGGATATGAGGGATAACTGCGGGACCTGATAATGACAACTGCGGGACTGGGGACTAGGGACAGGAGCCAAAGGCGTCGGATACCAATGACAAGGTGGGATTGCTGCTGCAGCAACTACCATCCTTGTCATTTTCAGTCCCTAGTCCCAAGTCCCTAGTCCCGCCGTTCCTCTCCGAGGATTTCCTCCGCGATCTCCTTCATGGTCCGGCGGCTGTTGCGTGCCCGGCGCTGAATCTGCGCGAATGCGGCGGTTTCGTCCAACCCGTTGCGGCGCATCAGCACGCCTTTGGCGCGCTCGATTAGTTTGCGGGTGGCCAGGGCGTCCTCGAGACTCCCAACGTCGTCATGCAATGCCCGGATCTCCCGAAACCGCGCCAGGGCGACTTCGACGGTTGGCCGGAGGTCGCTCTCCCGCACCGGTTTGACCAGGTAGGCCAGGACGCCGGCGTCCTTGGCTTTGTCCACGAACTCGCGATCGGCGTAGGCGGTGAGGACGATCACCGGCACGGCGCGCTCGGCCAGCAGCGCCTGCGCGGCCTGCAGGCCGTCGATTCCCGGCATCTTGATGTCCAGGAACACCAGATCCGGCCGCAGCCGGCGCACCAGGTCCAGCGCGCGCGTGCCGTCTGCCGCCTCTCCCACCACGCGATACCCCTGATCCTCCAGCATCGAGCGCAGGCCCAGGCGGATCACGGCCTCGTCGTCGGCGATGAGGATCCGCAGCGGGTCAGGCATTACTCGCGCGCATTGGACGCGATCCGGGGAACTGTGATCACGGCGCGCGTTCCCGCGGTGCCAGGTGCGGCGTGCTGCCCGGCCCCGCCGGAAAAGACGAGCGTGCCTCCCAGGTCCTCCGTCACCAGGGCGCGCACGATCTTCAACCCGAGGTCGGTGCCGGCGGTGGGATCGAACCGCTGAGGCAGTCCCTGACCGTCGTCCTCCACTTCCAGGATCAGGCCGGCCTCCTGCTGCGCCATACGGATCTCGATGCGCCCCGTGGTCCGTGCTGGAAATGCGTGCTCAAATGCATTCTGCAGCAACTCGTTCACCGCCAGGGCCAGGGAGGTCGCCTGCTGCGAGGTCAGGTACACATCGTCGCCGCGCACGGCGACATCGATCTGCACGCCGGGCCGGCTCATAGCATGCGTGACGCTCCCCGCCACCCGCTCCAGGAGCTGGCGGAGGTTGATCAGGCGGAATCCTTCGACGGAGAGGATCTCGTGCACCGCGGCGATGCTGAGCACGCGGTTGATCGTCTCGGTGAGGACCTCGCGGCCGGACACCTCGCGTCCGTCGCGGAGCTGCAGCCGTAGGAGCATGGCGATGGTCTGCAGGTTGTTCTTGACGCGGTGGTGCATCTCGCGAATGACGGCCGAGCGCACGACCAGGTTGGCATTTTCGATCGCCAGCGCCGTCTGGTTGGCCAGCGTGGTCAGCAGCTTGGTCTCCGCGTCGGTGAAACGGTGCGGTCTGGCCTTGTAGCAGTTGACGACCCCAATCACCTTCTCTCGCACCACCAGCGGCACGGAGAGCAACGCGCGCAAGCCCTCTTGTTCGGCCATTTCCTTGGCCAGGAAGCGGGGTTCGACCAGCACATCGACGATAGCAATCGGTTTGGCCTGCGCCGCCACCTGGCCGGTGATGCCCTCACCGACCTTCAACTTGGGCCGGTTGAGGTAGGCCTGGCCGGCGCTCTGCGCGGCGGCGATTACCAGTTCGCCCGTGGCTTCGTCCACGAGCATCAAGGAGCACGTCTTGGCGTCGAGCATGCGCGCGGCCATCTCCAGAATCAGGCGCAGGATCTCTTCCAGGTAGAGGGGCGAGGTGATGGCCTGGCTGACCTCGGCCAGCGTGGAGAGTTCCATGATCTGCCGGCGCATGTTGTCGTAGAGCGTCGCTTTTTCAATGGCCCCGGCGGCCAGGTCGGCAATCACGCCCAGCAGCTCCAGCTCGTTGGGGGGGTAGTCGTGCTGGGCGGTGGTCTGTACGTTGATCGCCCCGATGACCTTGCCGGCGGTGAGCAGCGGCACGGCGGCCAGTGATCGGAAGTTGTACTCATGCGTCTCAGGTAAATAGACAAAGCGAGGATCGCTGGCGGCATCGCTGCTGGCGACCAGTTTGCCTTCCCGCGCCGCCCAGCCGGTGAGGCCTTCGCCGAACCGCAGCCGCGCGCGGCCCACCGCGTCGGGCGCCAGGCCGGTGGTCGCCTTGAGGACGAGAAGCTCACCGGAAGGGTCGAGGAGATAGATGGAGCAACTGTCCATGCCCATCACTTCTGCTGTCGTCTTGGTGATGAGATGGAGGGTGGTATCAAGATCCAGCGCGGAGCCGATGGCCCGGCTGATGGCCCGCAGGGCAGAGAGCTCGGCTGTCTTCCGCTTGAGGAACTCTTGGGTGACGTCCGCCATCGGGATTTGCAGACATCATACCGCTGTTTCCCCTATTTGAGGGTATAGACGACCTTCGCGCCCACGGTGAGGTTCTTGCGCGGGAAGAACCCCTGGTTGACCTCCAGCGCATAGTGGGAGGTTTTCGCCGGTTTGTAGATCTCAAACGGTCCGTTCTGTGGATCCTTGGCCACAGCCATATCGATGAGCTCCACAATCTCCCATTGTTCATCGATGAATGCGACGGTCAGCGGGATGAGGGTGTCCTTCATCCAGAAAGCCCATATCCCTGTGGTGTCGAAAACGAACAGCATGCCCGAGTTACTGGCGAGGGAGGCGCGATTACCCAATCCCAGCGCGCGGCTCTCAGGGGTGTCGGCGACCTCGACGTTCAAGAACGCCCGCGCCTGGCCCTGCGTGATCGTGAGGAATCCTCGCTTGAAGGTGACGGCGGCGTGGACCGGCGTGCTGGCCAGCATTCCGGCGATTGCCAGAATTGCAGCGACGCGACCAATAACGTGGCTCGTGACTCGTGACTCGGGTATCATCTCAATCACCTATTCCGTACGCGTTCCCGCGTTCCCCCGCTCCGCCCCGAGCCGGCCAAGCCGGCGTGGGGGTTCCCGACTCTTACAGGAGTGATTCCCCAAATTCCAGAACGGTGACCCCATGTCCACTCCCCACGATTTCGACGTGATCGTCGTCGGCGCGGGGCCGGCCGGCGGGATGGCGGCAGGCACGGCGGCGGCGATGGGCCTGCGGACCGCGCTGATCGAGGAGCACCCTGAGATCGGCGCGCCGGCGCACTGTTCGGGCAAACTGCAACTGCATGCGTTCCGGGAGTTTCACCTGCCCCAGCACCTCATTCTCAACACGCTGCAGGCCGGCGCCTTTTACGCTCCCGACGGCACGGTGGCGCGGGTCCGCCGGGCCGTCCCCGATTCGCACGTCGTCGACCGCGCGGTCTTTGACCGGTGGCTTGCGCACCAGGCGCAGGAGCGCGGGGCGGAGGTGCTCCTTCAGACCCGGCTGCGGGCGGCAGAACGCGTCAACGGCACCGTCCGCGTGTTGGGCGAGCGGAACGGCAAACCGTTTGCGGCGACAGCCGCCCTCATCATCGATGCCGAGGGCGCCCGCCCGGTGCTCCCCAGGACGTTGGGCTTCCAGCTTCGGCGACGTCTGATCCTC
Organism: Candidatus Segetimicrobium genomatis; assembly: GCA_005882295.1. Taxonomy (GTDB): domain Bacteria; phylum Sysuimicrobiota; class Sysuimicrobiia; order Sysuimicrobiales; family Kaftiobacteriaceae; genus Telluricultor. The sequence continues at coordinate 13,212 of VBAI01000157.1, forward strand.
GGCCTGCAATACCAGATGGTCGATGTCGACCTGGACGAGCCGGATTGCCCTGAGATTTACCTGGGGACGGAATCCGCGCCAGGTTTCTTCGCGTGGCTGATGCCGATCGGCGACCGGCGCGCCCGTGTGGGAGTGTGCGTCGACCCGCACCTTGCCGGCCGCGCCCCGCTGCACTACCTCGACTCCCTGCTGCGCGGGCATCACGTGGTCTCGCGGCGCCTGCGCCGCGCACGGATCGAGCGAAAGTTGGCCGGATCCATCCCTGTGCTGGCGTCGCGGCGGTCCACGGGGCGGGAGGGCATGCTCCTCGTTGGCGACGCCGCCGGGCACGTGAAGGCGACCAGCGGCGGGGGCATCTATTTCTCCCTGATTGCCGCTCGTCTGGCCGCGGAAGCGGCTGCATCCTACGTCGGTGGCGATCGCGACGCGCTGGCCCGCTACGATCGCCGCTGGCGAGAGCGCTTCGGACGCGAGCTGCGCGCTACGGCCATGGCCCGGCTGGCCCTCAACCGGATGACCGATGCCGACCTGAATGCAATTGTCGCCACGATCGCCGCCGATGGACGGCTCCGCTCCACCATCGAGCGCCTCGGCGACACGGCGTTTCAGTCGCGTCTCCTGGCTCCGTTCATCACGCAGGCGCTGCGGCCCGCGCACCTGGCGACGCTTGCCGGGCCAGTGTTGAAAATTCTTCGGTACGGCCTGCGCGCGCTGTGGGATGATGGGATCTCCGCGGAGGAGAACGTCTCCGACGAAGTGAACCCTTAGGGAGCATGCGCCTGATCGCCGATCTCCACCTCCACTCCAAGTACAGCCGGGCCACCAGCCGGGAGATGGATGTGGAGAACATGGCCCGGTGGTGCAAGATCAAAGGCATCACCATCGTCGGCACCGGCGATTTCACCCATCCGGTCTGGCTCCGCGAGCTGAAGGCCAAACTCAAACCCACCGATCGGGGACTCTACACGCACGCCGGCGTGCATTTCATGCTGACCGTCGAGGTCTCCAATATCTACCCGCAGGGCGGCCGGCTCCGCAAGATTCACAACATCCTGTTCTGTCCATCGTTCGAAATCGCGGAACGCATCAATGCGGTGCTGGGGCGGTTCGGATCCTTGATGGCTGACGGTCGGCCCACGCTCACGGTGCCGTCGGACAAGATGGTGGAGTACATCATGGAGATCTCACCCGACTGCATGGTGGTCCCCGCGCATGCCTGGACGCCGTGGTTCAGCATGTTCGGGTCCAACTCCGGGTTCGACTCGCTGGAAGAGTGTTTCGGCGCGCAGACCAAGCACATCGCCGCCGTGGAAACCGGATTGAGCAGCGATCCGCCGATGAACTGGCGGTTGTCGCAGCTGGACCGGGTCATGCTGGTGAGCAACTCCGATGCCCACTCGCCGGCCAAGCTGGGCCGCGAGGCGAACGTTTTTGATGCGGAGCCAGACTACTACGAGTTGATGCGGGCGCTGCGGGGAAAGGACACCAGCAAATTCCTGTACACGGTGGAGTTCTTTCCGGAGGAAGGCAAATACCACTACGACGGCCACCGGAACTGCAACACGCGGATGACCCCCAGGGAAGCCAAGGCCGCCGGCAACCGCTGCCCGGTCTGCAAGCGGCCTGTGACCGTCGGCGTGATGCATCGTGTCGAAGATCTGGCCGACCGCGAAGCCGGGTACGTGCCGACAGGGGTCACGCCGTACCGCAACCTGATTCCCCTGGAAGAGATCATCGCCGAGGCGATGGGGGCGCAGGTCGGCACCAGCGGGGTCCGCGAGGAGTACTTCAAACTCTGCGCGCGGTTGGGGTCGGAGTTCGCGATCTTACTCGACGTGCCGGCAGACGAGCTGGCCCGGCACACCACGGCGCGGATCGTCGAGGGAGTCCGCCGCGTCCGCGAGGGCCAGGTCGAGATCAAACCCGGGTACGACGGGACCTACGGCGAGATCCGGATTTTCGGCGCCGCAGCGGGGCCTGCAGTGGCAGGCGACGCGAAGAAAGAAGAACCCGCACAGACGACGCTATTCTAACAACCGGGAACTGGGGAACGCGGGAACACGGGAACGCGAGTGAATCGTAGCTCTTGAAGCCGCGTCGCGTTCCCCCGTTCCCGCGATCCCGCGTTCCCGCCTGTCATGGCTACCGTCTTCCTGAAACCCGGACGAGAGCAGCGCGCCTACGCCGGGTACCTCTGGATTTTCGCGGGTGAGATTGCGCGGATCGACGGGCAGGTTGAGGACGGCGGAATCGTCGACGTACGCGCGCTCCGGGGCCAGTGGATCGGTCGCGGGTTCCTCAATCGTAACTCCACGCTCACCGTGCGCCTGCTGACCTTCAACCACGAAGAGATCGACGAGGCGTTCTTCCGCCGCCGCCTGCAGCATGCGCTGGCGCTCCGGCACCGCGTCCTCGGTCCTCTGCCGTCGTTCCGCGTCGTGTACGGCGAGGCAGACGCGCTGCCCTCGCTCATTGTCGATCGCTACGGCGACGTGGTCGTGGTGCAGACGCTGGCGCTGGGGATGGATGTGCGCAAAGCGATGCTGGTGGATCTACTGGCCGAACTGCTGCAGCCTCGGGCCATTTACGAGCGCAACGACCCGCCGGTGCGGCGACTGGAAGGGCTGGACAAGCAGACCGGCTGGCTGCGGGGCGAGGCGGATCCACTCGTTGAGGTGGAGGAAGGGCGGGCCCGGCTGCTGGTCGATGTGGCCCGTGGCCAGAAGACGGGTTTCTTTCTGGACCAGCGCGAGAACCGCCTGGCCGCCGCGGCGCTGTGCCCCGGCGTCTCGGTCCTGGACGCATTCTGTTATACGGGAGCGTTTGCCGTGCAGGCCGCACTGGCCGGTGCCACGCAGGTGACCGGGATCGAGGTCTCCGGCGAGGCCGTCGCACTGGCGAAACGCACGGCGGACCTCAACGGGGTTGGGGACCGGTGCGCGTTCACCGCCGCCAACGCCTTTGACGAGCTGCGCCGGCTGGTGTCCGTGCACGCGCAGTTCGACGTGGTGATTCTGGATCCGCCGCCGTTTGCGCGCGGCCGGGAGTCGGTCCCCCGAGCGCTTGCCGGATACAAGGAGATCAATCTGCGGGCGATGAAACTGCTCCGCCCCGGCGGCATCCTGATCACGTGTTCCTGCTCGCACCACGTGGGCGAGGCTCAGCTGCTGGAGGTGGTGGCCGCGGCGGCCGCCGACGCGCCGCGTGCCGCCCGCCTGATCGAGAGCCGCGGTCCGGGCCGCGACCACCCCGTGCATCCGGCGATGCCGGAGACGCGCTACCTCACGTGTCTCATCCTCGAAATCAGTCCCCGCTGAGCGACGGATGGACGGGGCTGAGGGAGGCCGAAAAGAGGAAACGCGTGGGTATGGTATAATGACAGGTGACGTTGTGAGACCCATCCTGCATGTGGTTGCTACCTACGCGCACCGGGTCTCTGATAGCTGGAGGATGATGCGGAAGGGGAGCCGTCTCGGTTCCCCTTGTTTCGTTTACGATGCCTGACGGCGTGAGCGTACAACCCGCGGCGAATCGTCGCGGGGCAGGGGTGGACGTGGCGCCCCGACAGATTCACATCACCGACAACCTGGACTTGTTGCTGAAAGTCCTCCCGCCGACTGTGGGCGCGGCGCTGCAGCAACAGGCTGACCTGGACACACTCCTTGAGGTGGTGCTCGACCTGGGCCGCCGCCCCGAAGCCCGCTTCCCCGGCCGCGTCCTCTACCTGAATGAAGAATATGTCGGCCACGAGGACATCCGCTCTGTCACCAGCCGCGTCGGTGCGTTCGGAAAGGATAACCGCGCCGGCATCGAGCGCACCCTGCACCGCATCTCCGCGATCCGGAACCGCCAGGGAGAGATCATCGGTCTGACCTGCCGCGTCGGCCGGGCGGTGGTCGGCACGGTCGACATCGTGCGCGACGTGATCGAATCCGGCAAGAGCATCTTGCTGGTGGGGCGGCCGGGGGTCGGCAAGACCACGCTGCTGCGTGAGGCCGCCCGCGTCATGGCCGATGAGTTCAGCAAGCGCGTGGTCGTGGTCGATACCTCCAACGAGATTGCCGGCGACGGCGACATCCCGCACCCCGGGATCGGCGGGGCACGCCGCATGCAGGTCCCGCACCCGGAACTGCAGCACGCGGTGATGATCGAAGCCGTCGAGAATCACATGCCGCAGGTGATTGTCATCGACGAGATCGGCACCGAGGCCGAAGCGCTGGCAGCGCGGACGATTGCCGAGCGCGGCGTGCAGCTCATCGCCACGGCCCACGGCAACACGCTGGACAACCTGCTGCAGAACCCAACTCTCTCCGACCTGGTCGGCGGGATTCAAGCCGTGACTCTGTCCGATGAGGAAGCCCGCCGCCGCGGGACGCAGAAGACCGTCCTGGAGCGCAAGGCGCCGCCGACCTTCGACGTGGTGATCGAGATCCAGGACAAAGACCGCCTGGCCGTGCACCACGATGTGGCCACGGTCGTAGACCGTTATCTGCGCGGCGCCCCGCCGCGCCCGGAGATCCGGGTGCGCACGCAGGAGGGCGACGTGCAGATTGAAGCCCCGGCGGCGAAAATCGAGAGCTGGGCACCGCACGGGCCGATGGCTCCTCCCGCAGCCGAGGATGCCACGCGTCCCGGCCGCAAGGCGGTGCGCATCTACCCGTATGCGGTCAGCCGCAACCGCCTGGAGCGGGCCATCCGGGACCTGCGCGTGCCAGCCTACGTGTCCGACTCGCTGCAGGATGCTGACGTCGTGCTGACCCTGAAGTCCCAGGAGCGCCGGCAGCCGCGGAAACTGCGCGAGGCGGTGGATGGCGGCAAGACGCTGCACGTCCTGAAGAGCAACACCATCAACCAGATCCAGGGGTTCCTGCGCGGCGTGTTCGACGTGGAGGATGCCGACGAACAGGAGCTGGCCCTGCGGGAAGTCGAGGAAGCCATCTCCGAGGTCCTGAGTTCGACGCAACCCGTTGAGCTCTCTCCTCAGAACTCATACGTCCGGCGGTTGCAGCACCAGCTGGTTCAACGCTATGGTCTGGCTTCGGAGAGCAGAGGCGAGGAACCGTTCAGACGCGTGGTCATCTTTCCCAGATGAACCGGAAGCGCGGAAGCACGGAAGCGCGGAAGCGCGACCGGTTGACGCCATCGGGTAGCCGCGTTTCCGCGTTTCCCCGTTTCCGCGTTTCCACCCTCCGTTGACCCGAGGCCTCTTTATCACGATCGAGGGCCCCGAGGGCGCCGGCAAGACGACGCAGGCGCGTCTGCTCTATGAACATCTCCGGTCCAGATACCCAGTGGTGTACACGCGTGAACCCGGCGGCACGGCCATCGGCGAGCGCATCCGGGCGCTGCTGCTGGACGTGAGTCACACCGGGATGAGCCCTCTCACGGAGATGCTACTGTTCGCCGCCTCGCGCGCGCAGTTCGTCGCCGAGGTGGTCGGACCGGCGTTGCGGGAGGGGCGGCTACTCCTGTCAGAACGATACGTCGACGCGTCGATCGCCTATCAGGGATTCGGCCGCGGGCTGGATGTGGGCCAGGTCCGGCGGGTGAACGAGGGGGCGACCCGCGGGGTGATGCCGGATCTGACCATCCTGCTGGATATCGATCCGGCGTTGGGGTTGCAGCGCGCGCGTCAGACCGCCGGCAAAGAGGGCCGGCCGGGCCATGGCGATCGACTCGAGCAAGAAAGCCTGAGCTTCCACGTACGTGTCAGGGCAGGATTCCTCGCGATCGCACACGAAGAACCCGACCGCATTCGCGTGGTGGACGGCAGTCGTGCACAGGGCGTGGTGCACGACGAGGTGGTCCGGCTGGTGGAAGGGCTCCTGGGCGCGAGGGGGTGGCGGGGATCAGACTCGTCCTAGCGATTGTGCAGGAGAAGGACGTGGGACGGCTGATCGATGCCCTCACCGAGGACGGGTTCAATGCGACGATGCTGGCCAGTACCGGAGGGTTCCTGCGCGAGGGCAACTCCACCATCCTCATTGGGGTGGACGATCAGCAAATTCAGCAGGTTCTGGCGATCATTCAGCGTTCCGCACACCGCCGTGAACAGTTCGTCAGCCCGATGCCGCCGGCTGTGGAGCCGGTAGACTCCTACGTTACCTACCCCGTTAAGGTAGAGGTGGGCGGGGCGATTGTATTCGTATTGCAGGTTGAACGTATGGAACGATTTTGAAATTGTATTCTTATGCCTTTTCGCGACCTCGTTAACCAGGATCACGCGGTGTTACTGTTGCGGACGGCCGTCCGCAGCAGCCGGGTATCGCACGCCTACCTGTTCGTTGGCCCGCGGGGCGTCGGCCGGCATCGCACCGCGATCGCGTTTGCGCAACTCCTGAACTGCGAGCGCGCGAACAGCGATGCCTGCGGCCAGTGCCGCGCGTGCACCCTGATTGCCTCGGGCCAGCATCCTGATGTCCGCGTCGTTGACGTCGCAGGCGGCCGGGTGCTCGACCCGGAGGATACCACCAAGACCGGCATCGGCATCAAGCAGGTACTGGCGCTGCGGCGGGAGGTCGTCTATCCCCCGTACCAGGGCCGGTGGAAAGTCTACGTCCTGGCGGACGCCGAAACCATGACGACCGAGGCGGCCAACAGCCTGCTCAAGGTGCTGGAGGAGCCACCGGATCGTGTCGTGATCATCCTCATTGCCGAGTCTACGGTGCCGCTGCTGCCGACGGTAGTGTCGCGGTGCCAGCTGGTCAGGTTCTCCCTCATTCCCGCGCCCGCGATTGAGCGCGCCCTGGTAGAGCGGCACGGCGTACCGAAGGGGCGGGCCCGCTTCGTCGCGGCGCTGTCCGGGGGAGAACTGGGGCGGGCGGTGCGCTGGGTGACGTCAGAGGAAACGCAGCAGCGACGCGAACGGATCCTGGATCTGCTCGAGCGGCTGGAGGGTGCCGATCCGCTGGACCGCCTGGATGCCGCCGAGGAATTCTCCAAAGACAAGGACGATCTGCCCGAACTCCTCGAGATTGCGCTGTACTGGTACCGGGACATCCTGGTCTGGCAGCAAACCGGGGAGGATGACCGCCTGATCAACCTGGACCGCCGCGATCGCATTGTGGCGCTGGCGCCCACCCTTTCTCCGGCGCTGCTCAACGCGCGCATCCAGGCAGTGGAAGACGCCGGGGACGCCCTGGAGCGGAACGTCCATCCACGGTTGCTGCTGGAAACACTGTTTCTCCGCATCGCTCCTCCCCCCGCGCCCACTAGACGCTAAATAACGGGATTCCCCACGCCGGCTTCGCCGGCTCGGGACGGAGCGCGGGAACGCGTGACATCGGATTGCGTGATGCTCCCGCGCTCCGCCCCGAGCGAAGCGTGGGGGTTCCCCCGTTCCCGTTAGTTCCTCGAATCCTCATCTGAGGTTGCCTATTGACTCTATGGCAGTCGCCGTTTTATAGTTAGCTCATCGAATAGTTAGGATGACGATGTAAATGGCCCTGCGGGTCGTATTTCCCACGAAATCATCCGGCGCGGCGGACCGCTGCGCGCGAGAGATTCTGGAGACGGTGCCACTGGTCATGCGCGTCGTGCGGGCAGAGATGCGCCGCCAGGGCGCACTCGTGGTGTCTGTCCCACAGTTCCGGGCGCTGGCTTTCGTGGAACGTCATCCAGGTGTCTCGCTAGCCGGCGTGGCCGAGCACCTCGGCGTGACGGCGCCGACGGCGTCGACCATCGTGGACCGTCTGGTGCGCCGTGGTCTGGTGGGACGGGTTCCTGATCCGGAGGAGCGACGCCGCGTGGTGCTCTCACTCACGCCTGCGGGTGGACGGCTGTTCGCCCGCCTGCGCGCCAGGGCGCGGAGGCAGGTGGCCACCCGCCTGGAGGGAGCGTCCGCGGCAGACTTGCGGAAGGTGACCGCCGCGCTCGCCGTCCTGGACCGCCTGTTTCGAGAGGAGGCCAGGGTCATTGGTTGAGCCCGAGGGCCTTCCCCCTGCCGTCGTCACCGATCGCCTTACGCGCCGGTTCGGGTCGATGGTGGCCGTCGATGGGCTCTCGATTACCGTCCCGGCCTCCTCGGTGTTCGGGCTGCTGGGTCCCAACGGCGCCGGCAAAAGCACGACCATCAAGATGCTGACGACGTTGCTCCCGCCGACCTCTGGCCACGCCCGGGTGGCGGGAGCCGATGTGGCGGGTGAGGCGTCGCGGGTACGCGCGAGGATCGGCTACGTGCCGCAAATGCTGTCGGCCGACAGCACACTGACCGGTTATGAGAACCTGCTGATCTCGGCCAAGCTCTACCGCATCCCATCGGCTGAGCGTGCGAACCGAATCGAGGGCGCCCTGGAATTCATGGGGCTAACGGAAGCGGCCCACATGCTGGTCCGCACCTACTCCGGTGGCATGATCCGCCGTCTGGAGATCGCGCAGGCGATGCTGCACCGGCCCGCGGTGCTGTTTCTGGACGAACCCACGGTCGGGCTCGATCCGGTGGCCCGGCATGCCGTATGGCAACACATCCGGGACGTGCGCCGCTCCGAGGGGACGACGATCGTCATGACCACCCACTACATGGAGGAAGCCGAAGAGTTGTGCGACGAGGTTGCCATCATGCACCGCGGCGTGATCACGGCTGTCGGGAGTCCGCAGACGCTCCGGGAAATGGTCGGCGGCGGGGCGACGCTCGAGGACGTGTTCATTCATTTCACCGGGAGCGAAATCGACGAAGGGGGAGGCTACAGGGATGCTGTCCGAACGCGCCGTACGGCCCGCCGTCTCGGTTAACGCAAATCCGTTTGTGGATTTCGTGAGCCACACGCTGACAGTGGTGGAAGCCGAAGCCCGCAAGTTGCGCCATGATCCCCTGGAGTTGCTGACGCGCGCCGTCCAGCCCATGCTGTGGCTGCTGGTGTTCGGGCAGGTGTTCGGCCGCATCCGCGGCGTCCCCACTGGGGCGATCAGCTACCGGGACTTCCTCGCGCCCGGGGTCCTGGCGCAGAGCGGGCTCTTCATTGCCATCTTCTATGGCATCACCGCCGTCTGGGAGCGCGATCTGGGCATCGTGCACAAGTATTTGGTTAGTCCTGCCTCGCGCGTCGCGCTCGTGCTGGGGAAGGCTCTGTCGGCCGGGCTCCGCGGCCTGTCACAGGGGCTGATCATCTACATCCTCTCTGTCTTCCTCGGAGTCGACCTGCGGTTTTCGCCTGGTGCGATCCTGGGTGTGCTCGCAGCGATTATTCTTGCCTCCGCCGTCTTTGCGACGCTCTCCCTGATGGTCGCCTGCCTGGTGAAGACGCGGGAGCGCGTGATGGGAATCGGCCAGGTGCTGACGATGCCGCTCTTCTTTGCCAGCAACGCCATCTACCCGGTGGCCCTGATGCCGGGATGGCTGCGGGTGGTTGCGGCGATCAACCCGCTGACGTATCAGGTCGATGCGCTGCGGGCGCTCATGATCCAAGGTGGGACCAGCACGTTCGGCCTGGGGCTCGACTTTGCCGTGCTGGCAGGGGTGCTGGCGCTCTTCGTGGCGGTGGCGAGCCGCCTGTATCCGTCGCTGGCAGCCTGACGACGCGGGATCGCGGGAACGCGAAATCGCGGGAACGCGAGTCCAAGCAGTTTCGCGTTCGCGTTCGCGTTCCCCCGTTCCCGCGTTCCCCTGTTCCCGTCAGTTCTTCCGAGCGCCTGCCCGCAGCTTCTTTAACACAAGCAGGTTTCTCCGGTCCGGCCCATGGTGATCAAATCCCGGCGTTTCGATGAAGCCATCCGACTCGCCCGTCTATCGGCAGGCTCGCTCATGGCCTTCGGCCAAAACGCACACGAGTCGAATGCCCTGAGCGAGCGGAGCGAGTCGAAGGGCGCCCTCCTATTTCCCGCAGTCGCTTGAGTATCTGCAAATTCTTCCTGTCCGGTCCGGCGTGATCGAACCCCGGTGTCTCAATAAACCCGGGGAGTCGTCTTAAGCGGGGGTGGTTCACCAACGCCGTGAAACCCCGGCGGCCGATGCGGCCCTGACCGATGTTCTCGTGCCGGTCGATGCGTGAGCCGAGCGCCCCCTTCGAATCGTTGAGGTGCAGGGCGCGGAGATGCTTCAGGCCGACCGTGTGTTCGAAGGCGCGCACCATCTGGGTGACGCCCTGGGGGGTGCGGAGATCCCAGCCGGCGGCAAACAGGTGGCATGAGTCAAGACAGATGCCCACGCGCGGATGAAATCGCATCGCCTTCAGGACGTCTGCGAGCTCCTCAAACGTTCCGCCGACCTGACCGCCGGCGCCCGCGCTGTACTCCACGAGGATCATCGCCCGCTCCGTCGCGTCCAGAGCCACGGTCAGCGCCGCCTCGATGCGCGCCAGCGCGTCGGGCCAGGGCCTTTCTCCGCGGCTGCCCAGGTGCGTGATCGCCGCCAGCCCGCCCAGGCGGTCCATGATTCGCAGCGCATACATGAGGGCGCCGGTGGAACGACGGTACA
>VBAI01000204.1 GCA_005882295.1 Candidatus Segetimicrobium genomatis
CCAGCCGGCGGCATCGACAAACGCGCCGGCGTCGCCCAACTTGACGGCAACGGCTCCAACGCCCCGCGCCCGCAGCATCCCGGCCATCTCTGCCGGGTCGCGACGCCCCGTGACATGACCGAGCTCATCCTGGTTGCCAAACAGGAAATCCAGATGAGGCAGACACGGTTCCAGCACTGACATCCACCGGCCGGAGGGATCCCACGCCAGATCCATGCTGGTGCGGCATCCCTGCTCCTGCGCCCGCCGGAGCAACCCCGCGGCCGGCTCTCCATCGAGTGCGGGCAGCACAAAGCATCCACCCAGGTGGAAGATCCTCGTCGCGCGGAGCAGATCGTCAGAGATGTCCTCGGGAATCAATCTTCCGTTTGCCCCAATCATGTGCATGAACGAACGCTCCCCGCCGCTGCTGACGGCCACCACGCTCGTCGAGGTCGGCACCCGCGGTTCCCGCACGACGTGCGGCCGGACACCGTGGTCGGCGAGAATCTGCACGAGAAAGTCGCCGAACAGATCGGAGCCCACCCGCGCCACCACAGCCGTATCGACGCCGAGCTTTGCCAGCACAATTCCGGTGGTGTGCGCCAGGCCGCCCGACCGTAACACGATGGATTCCTCAAGCGCCAGCCGGCCACGCTGCGGCCAGGCATCCACCGGCCGCACGATGATGTCGGCGACGACAATACCCATGCAGGTCACGTCCGGCATCGCGCCGTCCCACTCACCGCGGCCGCGCCTGCACCACAACCTGAGGACGCAGGCTGTCTACCTGCATGGCGTCGACGGTGCCGGGAAGGAGCGTCGTCACGTCGGCCGCCGCGGCCGCCACACCCGTCTGCACCGCATCCAGCAGGGAATGGCCGCGCTGCAGGCTGACCACCACGCCCGCCGTCAGGCTGTCCCCTGCCCCGATCGTGTTGACCCGCGTCACCCCAGGCGGGCTGAGATGCCATCGGCCTTCAGCCGTGACCAGTACCGCGCCTTCCGCTCCCATCGTAACGATGACTTGACCGCCCGATTGTGCACGGAGGGTGTCGGCGGCAGCGAGCACATCGTCAACGGAAGCGAGCGGCCGGCCGACCGCGTCAGCCAGCTCCGCGCGGTTGACTTTGATCAGGTCGGGCTTCGCGGCGAGGCCAAGGCGAAGCGAATCGCCGGTCGCATCCAGGAGGGCCGGGACGTGCCCCTCCCGACTCAGTTCGATCGAGTGGGCATAGAAATTCGCAGGCAGGGCGGCGGGGAGACTGCCAGCAAGGACGAGGTATCGGGCGCGCCGCAGGCCGGTCCGCAGGTACGCGAAGAGCTGTGCCTCGACTCCTGCGCCGGCCTCCAGTCCATGTTCGTTGATGACCGTCTCGGCGTTGCCTGGATCAATGATCAGCGTGCAGATGCGGGTAGTCGCCTGCACGCGCACCGCGCGCAGCGAGATCCCCTGCCCCCGGGCTCCCCGGATGATCGCGCGCCCGGAGTCATCGCCGCCGACCATACCGATAACGGTGGCATCCTCGCCCAGCGCACGCACCACGCGGGCGACGTTCAGACCCTTTCCGCTCGCCAGGGAGATGCCGCGCTCCGCACGATGAATGCGCCCAGAGGAAAAGCCGGGGACCACGATCACCCGGTCAAGACAGAGGTTGGGACCGAGGATCAGGACCACGATGGAGACGCCAGACCCTGGAAGTAACGGTCGGCTGCCTGGCGCAGCGCAGCGACGCCTGCGGCGGCGCCGTGGGGGTGACCGAAGATGGCGGAACCGGCCATCGGGAGGATATCTCGGCCCAGGGTCTCGTAGTTGGCAGGCAGAGTCTGCGCCGTCAAGCCTCCGGAGCAGGTGGGGAGGACCGGACGGACGGCCCCCCATGGCGCGCGCAGCACGTCCGCGAGTCTCCGCGTCTGGGCCGGCCCTTCTGTGCGCAGGTATCCGCCCTGGGCGTACAGGTCGAGGTAATCGCCGCCGAGCAACCGGACGAATCGGGCGAAGACGCGGACATCGATGCCGTTGCCGGGACGATGCGCGATGGCCGAGCGTCCGCCCGAATGGACGTAGATGGGCACCTGGGTGAGCGCGTCTCCGCTGAGCATCTGCAGCGCGGCCAGCCCGGCGGCAAACACGTTCACCATCAGGCCGGTAGCCCCCGCTGCCACGGCGGCGCGGGCCATCTCCAGCATCTGGTCGGGACGGCCGGTAACGTGCGGGCAGTAGATGACCCGTTGCCCGGTGTCGTCTTCCACCCGGCGCAGCGCGCGCGAGACCGCGCTGACCCTCGCCGAGAGCGGGCAATACGTCGGGTTGTTCATTTTCTCGTCATCCTTGATGAGATGCACCCCGCCGCGCGCGGCGGCTTCGCAGCGCGCGGCCACCTCATCGGGAGTGAGCCCGGCACCGGGCTTGACGATCCCGCCGAACAGCAGCGCCTCCTTCCCCAGGCGCAGCAGCGCCCGGCTCCCCGCGATGCCAAACCGGGGGCCGTGGAACGCAGCGAGGAGGCTGTCGGGGAGGACGACGTCGGCAAGCCGGATGACGTCGGCGAACGGCCGTTCAAAGAGCGGGCCGGCCAGCAGATACAGCCAGATGGCGGCGAAGGGGGAGCCCCGCTCGGGCAGATTCGACACCGGGTAGGCGATGGCGGCGTAGCCGCGGCCCGGAGAGAGCTCGTGCACATCATGCACACGCCCCAGCGATCGCGCATACAGCGGGGTCGCCGCACTCCCCCCCGACCACGAGCCTGCACTCTCCTCCAGGGCGATGAATTCCGCGGTCCGGTGCAGGTTGTCGCGCGTCTCGAGGTAGTAGATGCCGAGAAACGCGTCGGGTACCGGGCTCCACTGCGGCACATCTGGTTCGACGTGATCTGGCATGCGTGAGCAGGTCTTTCGCGACAGGAGGTTTTCGATTCCTCCCCGAAAACCGTCATCCCCACGACTCGTCACAGGGTTCCATACGAGGAGGAGAGAGCATGATTAGACGTCCCAGGATCACGCAGTGGCTGGTTATCATGCTGGCCGCCGTCATGACGGCGGCGCCGGTCCTCTATGCCGCCGACCAGCAGCAACTGGTCATCTACCACTGGTGGACGGCCGGCGGCGAACGGCAGGCGATGCAAGTGATCTTCGACGCGTTCACCAAGAAGAACCCCAGCACCAAGATTGTGGACAACCCGGTGGCCGGCGGGGGCGGCATTACCTTGAAGACCGTCCTGCTGGGCATGCTGGCTGCCAAGATCCCGCCCGATACCTTTCAATCGCTAAGCGGGGCGGAGTTGAAGCAGTACGTCGACGGCGACTATGTCGCGTCGGTGGATGACGTGTGGAGAGCGCAAAAGCTGGATGCCAACTATCCTGCCGTCATCGGGAAGATGACCACGTTCAAGGGGCAACACTACGGGATCCCGATGAACGCGCACCGCGCCAACTGGCTCTTCTACAACACCAAGTTGTTCAACGAGCTCAAGCTGGCGCCGCCGACGACCGTGGACGAGATGATCGCCGCCGCCAAGCGCATCAAATCCAGCAAGCCCAACGTCGCGCCGATCGCCATCGGCACGCGCGAGAAGTGGCCGGCGGTCTTCCTCTTTGACGTCACGCTGCTCTCAACCGGAGGGCCCGACGTCTACGAGAAGTTCTATACCGGCCAGCTCAACGTAAAGACCGCGCCGGAAGTCCGCGCCGCGCTGCAAAAGTTCAAGGATCTGATCCCATACCTGTACCAGTTCCACGGCGCCAAGACGTGGAGCGACATCGCCGGCCCGATGGCTGAAGGGCAGATGGGGATGATGGTGATCGGCGACTTCGCCGCGGGGCTGCTGGTCCAGGCCGGATACAAGGAAGGCGTGGACTGGGACGCGGCGGGCTTCCCCAAGAAGCCGCAGGAAGTCTTCTTGATGATCGTGGACACGTTCGTGCGGCCGACGGGGGCGAAGCATCCGGAGGCGACCACCGCCTGGCTCACCAACCTCACTGATCCGAAGGTGCAGGGGGAGTTCAATATCGTGAAGGGCTCGATTGCCATCCACAAGGCCGTGCCCGACACGACCTATCCGGACAAGCTCCACCAGGAGGCCTCACGTACGTTCAAGAGCAAGCGCATCGTCCCAAGTTCGATTCACGGCGTGCTCGCGCCGCCGGCGTTCCTCAGCGACTGGCAGGATATCCTGACGCGGTTCCTCTACAGCCCCGACATCAACCGGGCGCTGGACGAAATCAGCAGCGCCATGGAGCTGGACAAAGTCTCCGACTCCAGCGGCTGGTACTGGGCGAAGTAGCTCTCCGCGGCGCTCCCGTTTCGCGACTGGCGAAGCGGGGGCGCCGCCCCTCATGGCCTACACCCGCGCGCACGCCCTGCTGTTTCTCGCTCCGCTGCTGCTCATCGTGCTCGTGATGTACGGGATGATGGCCTGGACGGTGGCCGTCTCCCTGGACGACTGGGTAGGCATGGCACCAGTCTGGAAGTTCCACGGTCTGGAAAATTTCCGCACCTTGTTGGGCGGCGCACTGCGGGAACGATTGTTCACGAGCCTGCGGAACAACCTGATCTGGCTGGTCGTGTTCATCGCGCCGACCACAGCGCTAGGCCTGTTCCTCGCCTACGGCCTCGACCTGGTCGGGCGGGCGGAACGCGTGCTGCGGCCCCTCTTTCTCTATCCCATCGCCCTGTCGTTTGTGGTCAGCGGCACGCTGTGGGCGTGGATGTATGATCCCGATGCCGGGGTGATCAACAACTTGTTTCGGATGCTCGGGCTGGGCCGGTGGGCGCAGCCGTGGATCGCCGACCCGCACCTCGCGACCTTTTGTCTCGTCGGTGCCGCGGTCTGGCAGTACACGGGATTCGCCATGACCCTGTACCTGGCGGCCATTCGCGACATGCCGCGGGAGATCTTCGAAGCCGCCAGGGTCGACGGGGCCACCGACGTACAGACCTTTCGCCATGTGGTCATTCCCAACGTCGGCCACGCCACCATGATCGTGGTGGCCATGCTGATCCTGGTCACGCTGAAAGTGTTCGACCTGGTGTGGGTGATGACGTTCGGCGGGCCGGGGATCTCGACCGAGGTGCTCCCGTTCTTCATGTTTGTGGCCACCTTCAGGCAGCAGTTCGTCGGCATCGGCGCCGCGGTCAGCGTTCTCATTCTCATTCTGGCCGTAGCCGTCGTCGTCCCATATGCCTGGTGGTCGATGCGGAGGCTCGCGGCGTGAAGACGGCATCCCGTCTGCCCTGGCGGGTGTGCATCGCTGGGCTGGCGTTGCTGTGGCTGCTGCCGCTGTATGTCATGCTGGCGAACTCGCTGAAGACTATCCGGGAGATCACCCAGAGTCAGTACGTCCTTCCCCCTGGCGGCTTCGAGGTGCAGAACTACGCCGTGGCGCTGGGCGTGCTGCGGCACGGGCTGGTCAACAGTACGCTGGTCGCCCTTCCAGCCACGGCCCTGGCTGTGCTGCTGGGGTCGGGGGCCGGGTTCTTCCTGGCGCGTTTGCGCTTCCGGCACTCCCAGGCGGTCTTCTTCGCGGCCACGATCGCCACATTTCTGCCGTACCAGATCGTACTGATCCCGCTGACGCAACTGCTGGCGGACCTGCGGCTGATCAACACACGGCCCGGCCTGATCGTGGCCTACTTGCTCCTGAACACGCCGATGGCGGCGCTGATCACCGCCACGTTCTTCCAGACGGTGCCGGCGGAGATGCAGGAGGCGGCCGCCCTGGATGGCTGTGGCCCGGTGACCTTCTACTGGCGGATTCTCCTCCCCGTGGCGCAGCTGGGCCTGCTGTCCACGGCGATCCTGATCTTCACCACGATCTGGAACGAGTTCCTCATCCCCACGGCCATGACGCAGGGGACGTTCAACCAACTAGCCACGCCGGTGCTCGCCGGCCTCAAAGGCAATTACGCCCAGCTGTGGCACATCCAGATGGCCGGCGCGACGCTGACGTCGCTGCCGCCGCTGGCGCTCTTCGTATTCCTCGGGCGCTACTTCGTCTCCGGACTCATGGCCGGTACGCTCAAGTAGCGGGGCAAATGTGCAGGCGGGGGTATTCGCCCCGCCTGCACACACGGAACCACTAATAGTAGAAGCGGACCTGCAAGAGCTTCAAGCCATTGTTGTCGTACTGCCACAGAAATCCCGACAGGCAGGGGTCGAACAGACTGACTTGTGTCGACCCGCACGCAAGCGCGACGTCGCTGCCCGGCGCCAGTACGATGGTCGTCAGCGCGTCGGTGACGTTCTTGAACTGGCTCTTGCCGGTCCCGCGCACGAAGACCTCGTTCTCCAGCGAGCAGATGACGGCGGTCGGGTCCAGGGGATCGGTCGCACAGGTTGTCATGGTCGCCGATCCGCCCGGCTTTCCGAGCGCCCGCGCCCACACGGTATAGGTCCCGGGCGCAGGCAGTTTGAAGCTGGCCTCACCATCCGTGCCGTTGGCATCCAGAACCTCGAAGGTGCCGTCGAAGCTCTGCGAGAGCATGATTCTCGTGGTCACCGCGGCACCACTCTTGCTGCCGAGGTCCACAAAAATGCGATGCCCGTTGTCGCCGGTCATGTCCGCACTCTTGTCCTTGGGGACGCCGATAATATTGAGATTGTAGTGGGGGCCGCTGGGCGCGCCGTTCCCGGCCCGAACGGCATGCTGGGGCGCGCCAGCGAACGCTACAGTCATGAGAACCATCACGCTGATTGCTGCAAGCACCGTTTTCATGGTCGCCTCTCCCGTGGTTGTCTCTGAGGATCGGGCGCGCGGCCAGCCGGATTTCTCCCCTCACCTCCAGTGTTCATCCCGGTTGGTCTGCAGGTGCCAACACCTCAGGGGTTTCGCGCGGACCATTCCCCTGGTTCACACCACTCAGACTACTCATCAAGAACTAGTTGCCTTGAAGGAGTTTATGGGGATAGATTAAGCGCGCAAATGCTGCGGCGTTCTAGCAGAGTATCCGAACAGACGCATGGGGATTCACGAACTTATGTCGGTGTCGGCGAGCACCTCACCGTGACGGATCCCCAACGTCTTGATCCACCGTTGCTGCCCCAACGTGAGCGCCACAAAGAAACCCAGCTCGACCAGCTCTGGGAGCGTGAAGTATTGTTTGAGCTTGCCCCAAAGCTGGTCGTCGGCGATCTCCGCGTTCCACATGATGGCACTCGTATAGGTCAGGGCGGCTTTCTCGCGATCCGTGAACTTGTCGGAGGTGACAAAATCGACCAACTCGTCGTACTGTGCCTCGCTCACACCCTGCCGTCCAGCCTGGACGGACCGTTGCACCCCTCAGTATTCACACTCGATCGATTTGGAAACATAGACCCGGCAGAGCTCTTTGATCCGGTGATCAAGCACGCCGTGGCGAAATGTGAGGTCCCACGCCTGGGAGAACGCCCTGATCACGCTGGGGTTGTGGGCCCGAATGGCCTGGCTCTCCGGTCTGGGCGTGCCTTCCCGGCGGGCCAGCTCCAGGTAGCCACGAATCTCAGGATCTTTGATTGTGGCAGGATCGACGTACGGAATTTGGGGCATCTCAGGTCCCTCCCTGAATCATGACCTGGGGATCTGCTTCTTCGGGTCCACGAAGGGCATGGTCACCACTGTGGCCTTCGCCGCTCCCAGTGGCGTTTCCACCAGCAGCTCTGTTCCCACCGCCGCGTGGGCAACGGGGACCATGGCATACCCGATATTTCGCTTCAAGCGCGGGGAGTAGACTGCGGACGTCACCATCCCAACCCTGGCGCCCTTGCTGGAAACCGGCCACACAGTCTCGTTGAGATCAAGCGGATCGGCGTGGATTTCGACGCCCACCAGCTTTCGAGTTACCCCCTTGGCCTTGATGCGCCTCAACGCGTCTTTCCCGATGAATTGAGCCTCTTTGTCCGGTTCCACCAGGCGTCCCAAACCTACTTCATAGGGATTGTTGTCCAGCGTCATATCCGCCCCGTAGTTCAACAGCCCGGCCTCAATGCGCCGGATGTCCGATGGGCCGGTGGGCCGGATGTTGTGGGGCGCGCCTGCCTCCATGATCCGCTCCCAGAGCTCCACCCCACGACTTCCGTCTCTGAGGTAGATCTCGTACCCCACCTCCCCGGTCCATCCGGTTCTGGTGACAACCAGCGGGATGCCGTCTAGATTGGTCTCAAAGAAGTTGTAGTACGGCAGATCGTTGACGCGATCCCCGAAGAGTGCCTCCATAACCGCTCTGGATTTCGGGCCCTGCACCTGGAGGGGGGACACGTCGGGCTCCCGGATCTCCACGCGCATGTCCGTGCGCATTGCCACCCCCTTGGCCCAGAGGAGGACGTCGCTGTCGGCCAGTGCCAGCCAGAAATGATTTTCACCCAGCCGTAAGAGCACGGGGTCGTTGATGATCCCGCCATCCTCGGCCGTGATCAGCGCATACCGGCCCGCTCCCACCCGGCAGCGGCTGAGATCCCGTGGGGTCAGCAGCTGTGTGAAGCGCAACGCATCCGGCCCCGTGATCTCGACTTGGCGCTCCACGCTGACGTCCCAGAGCGTGACGTGCTCGAGCAGGTGCCAATACTCCGCCACGGGATCGTCATAGTAGCTGGGTAGAAACATGTGGTTGTACACGGTGTAGGCGCGGCAGCCGTACCGCTGCGTGGCTTCGAAATACGGCGACCGCCGCAACCGCGCTCCGCGTTGGATCAGGCGCATGTCAAACGGCCGCACTTCTGCCGGCTGCATCATAGCCTCTTCCTCCCCAAAGGAGTCCTGTGTACCATGCTGAATACCGCAACCATTTCCTGCGAGGGTCGGGCGATGCGATTGTCGATCTCAGACCTGATCTGGGTGTTCTTCATTATTACAGCCATTCAGCCGATCCTAGCTCGATGGCGGCTCGAACAGGCCAGGTTACGGCTGCTGGCGGGGCTGGAGCGCCAGCGCGGCTCTCGGGTCATCGCCATGATCCACCGCCAGGAGACGATGAGCCTGCTGGGCTTCCCGTTCTTCCGCTACATCGACATTGATGACTCCGAGGAGATCCTGCGCGCCATCCGGCTCACGCCCGAGGAGATGCCGATTGATCTCATCCTCCACACTCCGGGCGGACTGGTGCTGGCGGCCGAGCAGATCGCCCTCGCCCTGGAGGAGCACGGCGGGAAGGTGACGGTGCTTGTTCCCCACTATGCCATGTCCGGCGGAACGCTGATCGCCCTCGCCGCGGAGGAGCACGGCGGGAAGGTGACGGTGCTTGTTCCCCACTATGCCATGTCCGGCGGAACGCTGATCGCCCTCGCCGCGGATGAAATCATCATGGACCGGCACGCCGTCTTGGGTCCGGTCGATCCTCAACTGGGCCAATATCCCGCATCGTCAATCATCAAAGTCCTGGAGCAGAAACCGATCCAAGAGATCGACGATCAGACGGTGATCCTTGCCGACGTAGCCGGGAAGGCACAGCGGCAGGTGCGGTCCTTTGTGCAGTCTTTGCTGGAAGATCGGATGGGCGCAGACGCGGAACGCGTCGCTGGGCTGCTGTCGTCAGGAACATGGACGCACGACTATCCGATCACGGCACGGGAAGCCAAGACGATTGGCCTGCCCATCTCTACCGAGGTGCCGGCGTCCGTATA
>VBAI01000205.1 GCA_005882295.1 Candidatus Segetimicrobium genomatis
CGGGACTGCGGCACGACCGTCATCGCGGACCGGTGGCCCGGCGAGGGACCGCTTGTCGGACTGCACGCCGGCCTCATGTCCACCGAGACGGAGTATGCGGCGGCGATCGCCTGCGATCTTCCCTTCGTGGAACGCGCGCTGCTCGCAGGGTTGATCGATCTTGCACCCGGATGGAGCGCCATCGTCCCCGAGGCGCTGGGCAACATACACCCGCTGTGTGCCATCTATCACCGGAGTGTCGGTCAGACCGCGGAGGACCTGCTGCGGCGCGGGGGTGGCTCGCTGCGCCGGCTGCTCGCCG
>VBAI01000313.1 GCA_005882295.1 Candidatus Segetimicrobium genomatis
ATCGGCACCTGTTCGCTGACAGCAGCCTTCCCGACTACGACGAAAGCGCAGCGACGCTGCTCAAACAACGCGTGCTCAGCTTCCTCCACGACCTAGAGTAACGGCGATATCTCAAGGCAGGAGACTCAGCTGCTGCGGAGCGGACAGCGACGCCACTTTTTGGTTGGGGCGGCTGTCTGCGCGAGGCGCTCGGAATCCATGCTTGGCCTTCAGTACGGCCACGATCTCCTGAACGTGCCGCCGGTATGAGGACGGCGCGTACTTGCCGCGGTACATGCGTTCGTATTGAGGGATCAGTTCGGGCCGTCGCTGTTCCAAATAATGGAAGAACGCCTGCCGGGTCACATCTCCCAGGTGCAAGGCATTCGTCCACAGCGACGAGGCTCCATACTCCTTCGCTGCCTCCACAACCGCCGCGAGTTGCTTGGGTTGGTCAGTAATCCCAGGCAGGACCGGAGCCAGCAGCACGGCCACCGGTACGCCGGCCTGCGCGAGCGATCGCAACGCCTCCAGACGGCGAAGGGGCGGAGGAACATCGGGCTCAATCTCGCGCGCCACGGCCGCATCCATCGTCGCGATGCTGAAACACACCATCGCCCCCGGTCCATCGGCCAACTGCCTCAGGATATCAACGTCCCGCACCACCATCGTGGACCTGGTCACGATGTCGACGGGAGTGCGCGCAGCGAGCAGGGCTTCCAAGATTTGTCTCGAGATCTTGTACGCGCCTTCGGCAGGCTGGTACGGATCCGTTGCCGTACCGAGGTGAACTTCCTCATGCGTCCACGAAGGCTGCGCCAGCTCGCGGCGCAGCACTTCAGGTGCGTTGATCTTTACGAAGATGCGCGAGCCCCACCCGTTCACGCCATCCTGATCTAAGAACCAGTGCGTGCGCCGGGCGTAGCAGTTGTGACTTATCACGCCGTTGGCGACGAAATCGCCTGTACCGGTTGTGATATCGACCAGTTCGACCTCCCTTGACAATGGCTCGATAGAAACGACGCGAAGCGCAGCACCACTTTTGACGGCTCTTCCCTCGATATCTCTCTTCCGACTAATGGCAGGAGCAACAGTGTGAAAGAATCGGATCGTCTCCGGTAGACCACCACGCACTCTCACATACTTCAGGCGGCCCTCGCACGACCTAGCATGCACTTCAGTTACATGGTGGAAACCCAGCCGCGTCAGGCCTCGGCGCACATGATCAAGGATGACTTCGTCAGTGTTGGCGATGCGGATGACCCCGTGTTCGTGACCGCCTTCCGCATCAAAGATCCCTGCAAGGAATCCCTTCCACCAATCTTCTGGCGGCACGCCAGGCCAGTCGACAAGGAACCGCACTGCTTCAACGAGCGACCGCGTCTGAGCACGGATGGCATGGACAGCGCGGTGCTGCGCAGTCGGGCCGGAGAAAAGGAATGCTCTCGTGGGAATATCGTACTCGCGCAGATAGCTCTCAGCCCTTCTCAATGCCTCGGTATCTGTCAGCGCAAGTCGAAATTGGTGCACGATAGAGTGGCGGTGACCCGGACGAGCTTGACTGTACGTTGTGAGACACCCGTCTCCATGAATAAGTCCCGCGAGGTATCCTCGCATGTAGTCTGAATTCTTCTGCGGCTGGGGGGTGAAGCGACCCACACCCATGAGTTTGTTGTTTAAGGTAAGAAAGGGGCGTCTTTCGCGACCGTACTCAGTTCCAGTTACGTATTTCCACCCTCGTTCGCTTAGGAAGCGGTGATCGCCACTTGCAACAATACTGGTTCCATCTTCGAGGAAGATCCTAAAAGCCGGCTTCTGAGTAAACCAGTGAGCCATCACGGTCGTTCGGACATATCGGCGATAGAAACCATCACGCATTGTTCCATAGATTGTATCTCCCGCCCGAAGTTCTGCGATCGGCTTGTGGGTACCGTCCCCCATGAGCACAGGCGTTTCTGGCCACATGCAGAAGGTGCATTGGTGCTGACATCCTCGATACGGGTTTATGCTCCACTTGAACGGCATCCCTTGCACGCGGTTCAAAACGGACTTCACCTGGATCTCGACCCACTCGACATTCGGCAAAACTCGCGCACCCGTCGCCTTGAAGAGACGCGGCTGCGACGTAATGGAAACAAGATCAGTATCGGGTGCAGGAAAAAGTTCCGACTGCAAGGTCATGCCTTAAATGATATATACGAACATACGTTCGTGTCAATGCCGAACACTGGGGTACTAGATAAGGCCCCCAGAAATGCGACAAATTTCGTTCCCGGGGCACCGTTCAGTCTGACGTCGTTCAGCTACCCCTGGCGGGTGGCATCATATACTGGACACCGAGGTAAGCAAGTGCCTATCCGTCCTCCGAATGCGGACGTGAGTGGGCCATGGAAGAAACACCGTACGCGGAGATCAACAGGCTGCTGGAGAGCCTGCTATCTGCTATGGAGATAGCCATGCCCCGTAAGCTTATTGTCTCAATTCAACAAGGAGAGTGACCCATGCGGAAGATTATCGTCGGCGCCATGGTTTCCATGGATGGCGTCATGCAAGCGCCCGGCGGGCCGACCGAGGATCCAACCAAGGGCTTCAAGTTCGGCGGCTGGGAGATGCCCTATTTCGATCAAGCGTTCGGCGAAG
>VBAI01000206.1 GCA_005882295.1 Candidatus Segetimicrobium genomatis
GTCATGGCGACGTATCCCACGCACGTGGCCACCGTGGAGATCCCCCCGGACCGCGCCCGGGATATCGACACCCCCGAGGACGCCCGCAGGTTCCTGGCCGAAGGGTAGCGGTCTCCCCCGGATTGAGGCGGCAGCACCACGAGCGCGCTGGCCACCGGCCGCTCTCCGGCTTCGTCAGACGGCATGTTCACGATGCGGCCGGCGACCACCATGGTGGACGAACCGCCGCCATCGAGATTCATGGCCTCCACCGCTCCCAGCCGCTGCAGTTCCATCGCCAGCTCCGCGATCGTCATCCCCAGGCTATGCGGCGGCTGGCGGCCGTCCACGACCAGCAGCATGATGCGACCATCTCCCAGCACCCCGATGGCCGTCCGCGGGTGGCGGTGCTCCACGAGCGTGGCGGGAAGTCCTTCGCTGCCCGCGATCTGGCCTTTGATCAGGAGCCGTGGCCCGCCGCCCACTGCATGCACGACATGCTCCCACCGCGCGTCTCCAGATTCCGGCGCGAACCGAAGTGTCACCGAGACCGGCGTACCGGGCTGCAGCATCTGCAGGATCCACTGCCGGCTGCGGCCGTGGCCTGAGAGGACAAATCCATCACGGGGAATGACGGCGTTGCCACGTAGATCGATCACCGCGGTCACAACGCCGCCACTGATGACGGCTTCCGCCCCGAACGCGTTGGTGTGCGTGCTCTGATCGAACGACGGCTGATACAGGAGCAACTCGTCGGCACGGCGGTCACGGTTGACGCCGTCAATGGAGACGTTGCCGGCAGGGGTCGTGACGCTGGCCTCAAAATGCACCCGGTCAAACAGGATCACGCCGTCGTCGGTAAACCCGGCGCAGCTCCGCTGCGGGTCGGGCTCGCTGAAGATCTCTCCGGCCACCATCAGGCAGCCCAGCGGGTCCCCCGAGGTGCCGAAGAATCCCCCATTCGTGGCTGCCAGCGCCCCGGTGCGGCGGGCGATCTCGCTGGTGCGCATCCGCCGCATGCGCTGCCCGTCACCGGACGCCGGCCGGATGCGCAGGCCTGCCCGCGGATCGACGATCAGCGCCGCTGTCCGGAACGGGCCCGGGAGCGCGTCGAAATCCGGCACCGTCTGGATGACCCAGGTGGGAAACCCGTCCGCGGCGAGCTGCTCTTTCGCCAGCATGGCTTCGACGACGGTGCCGAAGCTGCCGACCCGGATTTTGTAGTAGCCATCCTGGAAATCGATGAACGCCGGCAGGCCCCGGGCGCGGATCGAGTCGGCGAGCCGGTCGGCATTCTCTTCGCTTACGAACGCGCCGATCTGGACACGCCACACTGGGAGCGTGTGCAGCACCCCGCGTTTCTCGATGCGCAGGTCCGCTCCCCTGGTCACCGGCACGGTGTACCGCAACCGCAGGCCTTGCTCGGCGGCCAGCAGACCCAGCCCGAGCAGGCTACTGGCTTCCGCGCGCGTCATCGGACCGGACGGACGGAACGAGAGCGCCAGGGGTTCCTGCAGGAGCGGTGGGTCCGCGACGAGGACGATGGCGATGGCGCCGCGGGTGAGGTCCGGCAAGAGCGCGGTGTCGTCATACGGCAGCGGCCACGACTGCAGCCCGCTGGCCTCCGACGCATACCCCAGCGCTTTGACGGCGAGCACGACGGCATCCGCGCGCCGCATCGGTTCAGAGGGCAGGAAGTTGGGTGTGCGCGGCAGCAATCCGAATGCTGCGGCCGCGTCGATGAAGGGGAACAATGGATGCGCGGGCGGCACGTCCCCGAATGTTACGTCGCGTCCCGGGCGCAGCGGCAGTCCCGACGAGAGGACCAGCCATTTGATGAACTCGCCTCGCGTGATCTGCTCGTCAGGATGAAACGTCTGATCCGGAAACAGGTCGACGATGTTACGGCGGAACAGAAACTGGATACGGTCTTCCGCCCAGTGGCCGCGAATATCGACCGGGCCTGGCGGCTGCGCCCATGCGGGCAGTTCGGCAGCAGCGGCAGCGATGAGGACGACGATCGCGACGACGCGCATGGTGCGAGGAATACGGTTCGGCCGGCGCCGGTGCCTTCCCTTGACGCCGAGGGCGCGGGTGGTGTCCTCCACTAAAATTAGTGGTCCGGGTGAGGAGGAGAACTAGATGTGGTGGCGAACCAATGTGCGCGACGGCATGGATGCCGTCCAGTCTGCGCGGGAGCCCTAGACGACAGCGTTCGGGGCGTGGCGCATCGGGGGAGGGTGGTCAATGGCTAAGAAGAAGGCCAAGAAGAAGAAGTAACCAACGCGGATGTGATCGCGTAAAAACAAGAGACGGCATGCCGCCGCCTCTTGTTTTTTGTCTCGCTCAGGCCACGGGCTGCTGCTGTGCCATGAGCGCCTCGACATCGACGTTCGCCTCGTCCGGATCGAGCCCATGGGCGATTCCGACCGCCGTGGTAGCGTTTAGATCGACAGTGTCTGCCAGCCGGCCATCGCGGATGACCTGCACCACCGGCCGCTCCACGCGGGATTCTGACGGGCGCACCACGAGCGCGAGACGCTTATCTTCCAGTTCCACCAGGCTGCCGACAGGATACGCCCCCATCAGCCGCAGGAAGACTTTGCTCACCACCGGATCGTAGGTGGATCCCAGACCGACGGCGATCCACCGCATGGCCAGGTCGGGGCGCAGTTTGCGCTGCGTGCCCCGGCGGGCGGAGGTCACGGTGTCGTACGTATCGGCAACCGCCACGATGCGGGAGAACAGATGTGGGCGTGGCTTGCCCGCCAGGCGCGGGTAACCGGACCCGTCGTTGCCGGCGTGATGCTCCAGCGCACATACAGCGGCGGCGCGCCCCAGGCCCTCGAGATCCCGCAGGATATCGCCGCCGTGGATGGGGTGGCGGTCGAGGATCTCCTGATCCTGCGCGCTCAGCGTGGTGGCCCGGTTCAGCACGTGCCGCGGGACCCGGACCTTGCCCACGTCATGCAAAAGGGCGCCCATGCCCAGGGCCATCAAGGCGTCCCGTTCCAGGCCCAGCCGCGTGCCGACCAGTAGCGCCAGAATCGCCACGTTGACCGCATGATAGGAACTGGACTCATCGTAGTTCTTGCCGGTCATCAGACCGAGCAGGGCCCAGCGATTTTCCAGCACCACCTCGATGGCGGCCGAGAGGAACACCCGAGCCTTGTTGATATCCAGGGACTGCCGGCGCCCCGCCTGCGCGTGTAGTTCCTGGGCCACCATGTGGCCGGCGTCATACGCGCTGGCAGGCTCGACCTTCACGGGCATATCCGCGGGCAGGGAGTCTTTGGGCGGTCCCACCATGATATGCCGCACCCCAGCGGCCCGGAGCATCCCCTCGGCACCGCCGGCGGCGCGGACAGCGGCCACCGTGGCGGTGAGGACGCCGACGAAGGCGTGGATCTCGGCGGCGGTGATCCCACGCTGCAGCGAAAACATCCCGACGGTGCGCTCCAGGCATGAGGCCAGCAGGGCGGTATTGCGCAGGCTCTCTTCCGGCAGCATCTGGTTGTCGAGGAAGAACGTGTCGCTGTAGATCTGGAAGGTCACGGTCTCGCGATCACGCAGCAGCAGGTCCACGACCTGCACCAGGTCGTCCATGGCGCGCTTGACGATGGGGTGCTCTGCCGGATACATCACACGGTGCTTGCTGGCGGTCGCCAGGTAGCGCAGCAGCGTGGCAGTGACCGTCGGCTGCCGGGCCGGGTTCATGGCGATGAATACCGCTTGGCCGGCGCCGCTGCGGCCTGTTCGAGCATGCGGATCGCGCTGCGCGCATACCGGGCGACTTCGCGGTCACGCCGGCGCAGCTTGAAGGGTGAGGCCAGATGCTGCAACACGGGCAGCGCGTCCGTGGCCTTCGCCTGGACCAACAGCTCGATGATCCGGATGCGGAGGAAGGGATGCGCCGCCAGCGTACGCGCTGAGAGTGCCGCGATCAGTTGCATCGTCGCGGCCCGCGCCGTCTCAACGCGGAGGTGTCGCACGCAGGATTCGACCACCTGCGGATCCCGATCGAATACGAAGGCGAGGAGCGTCAGCTGCGCGTCGGTGCCGGGCGCGGGGCCCAAGGCGACGACGGCTTCCTTGCGCAGGCGGGCGTCTGGATGGCGAACCAGCGTCCGCAGGGCGGTCATCGCCGAGGCGCTGCGCATCTGGACCAGAGCGGGGAGAATCGCGCGCGCCAGCTCCGGGTTGCGATGGCTGAGGAGCGGCAGGATGGCGTCCAGGGCGCCCTCCCCGATGCGCGCCAGCAGGGCCGCCAGTGTCGCCCGGCGCGCTGTGTCCCGCTCGACCGACAGCGCCTGCGCCAGGTCCATGCCGGCGGTGTGGCCCGCTCTGCGCAGGCTGATGACAAGGGGGTGATCCTCCGGCCAGGACCCGACATCTCTCGGCGTCATCACGTTGGCCAGGTCGACCAAAATCTTGCGGAGCGTGTTGCGGATGCTCTCAGCCTTCCGGTCATCCGTCCGGGCCGCCTGTTCGAGATGCTGAAAGATCTTGCCCAGTAGGTCGAAGGTGCCACGGCCGAGCAAGGTTCCGATATCGGCGGCCAGGGCCGTGAGGGTATCGGCCAGCTCCTGCGGATCGTCGTCGGCCAGGACGAGATTGAGCAGCATCAGTGCGTGCTCGTACGACAGCGCCGTCTCGTCCACCACCGCCTCGGCCTTCAACGCCTGCACCTCGTGTTCGCTGAGCGCCACCGCTTCTTCGGAGATCACGAAATCCGTAAGGTCCTGCGGGATGTTCTTCACCCACGGCGGCAGTCGCAACTCCTCTGCTGCGGGCGGGAGGTCAAACGCGCGGCCGGCCTGTTGACTCACGAGCGTCAACACGTTGCGCGCCTTCTGGGGATCGAAGGGCAGCCCGCTGACGACCTGGGAGAGTTGCGGCGGTGACTCGCCCTCCTCCAGACAGGGGATCACCATGCGTGCGATCTGCTCGGACGTCATCGCGGTGAGGAGTGCGCGGGCCGACAGGTCTTGTGCGGCACGTTGCAGGAGAGTGCGGTGGATCATGATCCGTTGCGGATCATCCACCCTGGTCACCGCATCAGCCAGGTTTTTGAGCAATCCTTGCGAGTCGGCGGCCGGCGCATCCACGATCACCCGGTCGAGCGCCGCCAGCGCGCCATAGACGCGGGTCCCGAGTCCCGGGCTCGAGGCGTCGGCAAACGCCTGCTTGGTGCGCTCGATGATGATGGAGAGCACCCCTGCCGCCTGCTCTGGCCCGGCGCGCAGCGCGCCCACCAGCGCCGCCCGTTCCTGCGCCGTCAACGAGCCGCTCAGCAGGCGGTGGTACGTCTCCAGGGTGACGTTGGCCGGGTCTTCTTCGCCCGGTCGCAGCTCGAGCACGCGGACGTGCTCGATGCCGTACTTCACCAGCAATCCCCGGACCCCGCCGTCCCGCAGGATGGCCTCCGGTTCCATGGTCACAATGTCCAGCAGTTGATTCATCTCCGGTTCGGTCAGCCCGGGCAGCATCAGCAACTGCCAGACGCCGAGGGAGTACAGCTGCAGCGCGAGGCTGTCGATCGAGTCGCCCCCCTCGAAGGGGCGGCCTTCAAGGATCAAACCATCGCGGTGGGTTTCCAGGACGAAAGTCCCGTAGCGCTCGTGAAAGGGGCCAACGGTGCTCAGAAAGACGGTGATCGTCTGGGCGCGGAGCGGGTGTCCGGCTCCATACAGGCGCCGGGACTTCACCGCCGCGTTGAGGCGGCGGGTAACGTTGGCAGCAGACTGAGCGCGGCCCCCAATGGCCATATGTAGTAGATGCCCTCAAGATTCTACGGCAATTCCAGCATGGAGTGACCCCCTCAGCGCGGATAGCGGAAGCGGAAATATATCTCCCGGACCCCCTGGGGGGCGCGATAGTGGTACTCGCTGACAAGCTGGAGGGGGTGGTCGGTGACGGGCGCGGTGAACAGCCGGGGCGCGGTGGGATCGCCGCCTAGCCGCAGGGCGGTGGTGACGAACAACTCATCGATGAGCCCGGCCCGGGCGACCGCGACGTTGAACCGCGGCCCGCCTTCACACAGCACGCGTCTGACGCGCTTGCCCGCAAGATACCGTATCACAGCCATGAGATCCACCTCCCCGTCCGGCGTGGCGGGGACAAGCTCCACGGCGACGCCAGCGGCGCGTACGCGATCGATGTCGGCGGGAGCGGCGCGCGGCGTAGTGATGATCAGGCGCTCCAGGTCGGTCCGGCGGAAGAACTTCTTATTGAACGTTTCTGCAGGGAAGTGACAGGTGGCGGTGACCACGATCCCCAAGGGGTTAGGGGGCTGCCCGTGGCGGACGCGCCGTTCTTGGAGCGGAGGGTGGGTGGTGACGATGACGTCGTCGGTGCGGAGCGTGCCGGCCCCGCACAGGACGGCATCGGCATGGACCCGCAACTGACGGAACAGGTGATGGTCGACGTCGGTGCCAATGGTCCAGGCGGCTCCGGCCAGCACGGTCTGCCCATCGAAGGTCTGCACCATGTTGACATAGACAAACGGACGGGTGCCGTCGCCGGTGGGGAGGTCGAGACCGGCGTAGACGTCTTCCAGAGGAACGTCCGCGGGGTAGGGCTGGAGGGCGTGGTAGACGAGGTGGAGGTCGGATGGAAGCTCGGCCATGCTGTCCGGGTTCGATTCGAGTGTGTGCTTTCCTGGACTGGCGGTGGTGACATCGGGGTTAGGCTTCAAGTATAATGCGCATGCGGGAGCGTCCTCTTTGGGGGCGTAGTGTAGCCTGGTTCAACACGCCTGCCTGTCACGCAGGAGATCGCGGGTTCAAATCCCGTCGCTCCCGCCAAATAACTACGGAACTGCTGTTGGAAAGTTGAAGAGTTGGAGAGTTGAAGAGTCCAAGAGGTTGAC
>VBAI01000314.1:0-335 GCA_005882295.1 Candidatus Segetimicrobium genomatis
AGGGGGATGAGGGGGAGCGTAGCGCCCCCTGAGTGTTAAGGGGAGGGATCGGAGGGGATAGCCCCTCCGAGGAGCGCGTCGCGACGTCAAATTCCTCTCAAAATGCTCATGTAACGTTCTGCTTCGCTGGTACTCTTGTTGAAATACTTTGACTTACAAACTCCCCCACGTATGCTGGGTTGTAGCCCTGCTGCTATAGGCAGACGGGGGTCGCGACGCACGACGGTCGGCGGGTTCGACTCCCATCGTCTCCACCAGAAATCCCGCGACAGGTTAAAGATTTCGCACATCCACCGGTGGGGGACCCTTTTAGAAGACTGTCGGTGCGCCTATTG
>VBAI01000314.1:408-1555 GCA_005882295.1 Candidatus Segetimicrobium genomatis
CAGCGTGGAGCGTCCTCTGTCCGAAGATCTTGAGATGTTTCGAGCGTACTTTGATCGGAGTAGCGTGCCAAGGTACGGGTCCGTGGCCGTTGCTGGTTGGGTGATGTTAGCCCTCCGCTGGAACTACTTTGAGCCGAATTGGTACGAGGTCCTCCGCTCCTTTGGCGTATCCCATCTTCACATGACCGATTTCGAGGGCGGTCACAAAGAATTTCAAGGATGGACGCCTGACCGGAAAAGGGACTTCATGCGACAAGTAATCGGAGTGCTCAGACGAGCCGGGCCGCTTGGCGTGAGCGTTGGGTTGCTTCAATCGGACCTCGATGGGTTCCTAGACCTGGATCAGCAAAGGGAGCATGTCTCTGCCTATGGCCTATGTGCTGTCCACGCGATTGGACGGATGATGAAAGAGATCAAAAGCAAAGGCGTTGCGCAGCCTCTTGCTTGTGTTTTCGAATCAGGAGACGACCGAAAAGGGCAGATCATTGCCGCCGTTACCGGCGCTAGAAAGAAGAGCGCTGAGTACGACAAGCGCCTTGACTCGCTGCATTTTGAGGCAAAGGGCAGCGCGTGGGGCCTTGAGGCAGCGGACCTCCTAGTCTACGAGGCGGCCAAGCACATTCCTCGGAAGGTGGGCCTTGACCCCACACCCATCCGCAAATCGCTGTGGCGATTACTCCACCGCACACAGCACATCAGCATTCACCTAGACGTGGAAGTCCTTCGGCGATCACTCTTCATTGAGACTACATTCATGCCTTGAAGAATACGGCGCTCTAGTGTCGGAGGGCTGTGTTCCGTGTTCGGGGATACCACTCTATAGGTCATCATCGTCTTGCCGAACGGCACCCGATAGGAGCCAGGGATTCTCCTTGAGCATTTTGTAGGCCCAGGTGTGCAAGTTGTAGTCGAAGTAGTCCTCATCCCTACTGAGGTTGCTGGGAATGTAGAGAATACGTTTCGCGACAAGCCCTCGAGCAACACCGTCAGAGAGGCTAAAGGTTGCAGTTCGAGTTTTGTGGCTCATGAATTTCTTGAGGTAGCCTTTCTCAACCGGCGAGAGATTCTCAAGCAGGCGACGTGACGCCCGGCCGAAGCGAAATCGCTTACGTACCCACGCGCCTGCATCATATAACAGTATGGCTGC
>VBAI01000314.1:1650-3986 GCA_005882295.1 Candidatus Segetimicrobium genomatis
GACGGAGTTCGGCAATAGTAGCAGGACCCATGCGGCGAGGGCTACAATGAAGACCTGCTTGGCCCCAAGATCAAGTAGGTCCTTGATCTTTCCGATCCAGTCCATCGTCGCCAACCCACGTCGCCAAGACCCGCGCGGACTCTCCCAGGAGTTCCGCCGGATTTAGGATGAGAGCCCGCATGCAGTACGGTTCGGGCTCGGCGCTACCCGAGCTCGTGCCTCATCGGTGCCTGGCACCGGCGAACACTACTGCACCAAGAATGAAGTCTCAAACGTGGCCTGTCTGCCTCCCGATGAACATGTCACCGTGATAGGCCACTCCCCTGGCGTGGTTCGTGTCCCCACGATCCACGCCCAACTGACAACGCCGTCCTTATCAACGGTTTTCGGAATAAGTCGCTGAGCCCGGCTCGGACCGAACTTGTAGGCGACGACGATGGTGCAGGCTGCACCCGGGG
Organism: Candidatus Segetimicrobium genomatis; assembly: GCA_005882295.1. GTDB lineage: Bacteria > Sysuimicrobiota > Sysuimicrobiia > Sysuimicrobiales > Kaftiobacteriaceae > Telluricultor. The sequence continues at coordinate 2,109 of VBAI01000314.1, forward strand.
CGGTCCTGACTATGATGCTTGCCGCATTTCCGTGCCTCACGGGCGATGTCACGGAAGTTAGGACTACCGAGAGGTGTCCTGATGAAGCCGAGGGTTGTTGTGGCTCGACCGAGGGTTGTTGCGGTTCAACTGAGCGTTGCTGGGGCGCGGTCGTGCACGAGAGGGTGCCGAGGGCCACGACTATCCACACGACTTGCAGAGATGACAGGACGGCTTTAGAATGCCGCATGGTTCTAAGACCCGGCAATTCAGGATGCAGCGGGGCTGAACTTCGGCAAATATCAGGGGATTACCCACCACCGACCAGTCGCCGGACAGAGGTCCTTCTCATGTGGGCTTCATCGGTGCCTGGCACCGGCGAATATGGCCCACCTGAGTCAATTGAGCCAAGCCTGGGTGGTCTGAAAACGGTACCAGGTGCCATCCCCCCTCTGTGGTGCCTAAGGAGGCCGCTGAGAGGATATGAATCGTAGCGCCTGCAGATAGCGTCAAAGGGGGGGCGCTAATGTTTTGGTTCGCAGTAGCGCTCGTCGCGGCGTTATATATGACGCATGTGATTCGCTAGTCTCAGCGCTGCAGGAGAAGTAGCACCGAGGTCCCGGTTCAAAACCGGGGCCTTGATTTTTGAGACGAGTGGCCTCGCCGCCTCTGGACCGGTTTCGCAGCGTCGGTGCCTGGCACCGGCGAATATAGCCCACCTGAGTCAATCGAGAGTGGCCGGGATGGGCTGAAAATGGTACCAGGTACATTGGATCATACACCTTGATCTATCCATGGAAAGCTTAAGTGCTAGCTTTTCGCCTCGCCCGGCGGGACGCCTTCACGCTAGTAAGCTAGTCCCCGGACCGGTGGCGCAAAGGGCATCTTTTCGGCATAGGGCTTGAGGCTGCACGTATTGTTGATTTTCCCGAATGATCGCGAGATCTAGGAAGAGGACCTTTTCAGCCGCCCTGAGAAACATGTCGCCATTCCCGAGGAGATGGGAAATCGGGTAGGCATTCCCTCAAATCGCGCAGGGAGAAGACATGGGACTAGTAAGGTCGAAAAGAGCCAAGATCCTGGCGATCTTCATAGCGTATTTGACCGTCTTCTTCTTGTTGACGATAATCGCAGCGCGTCTTGATGCGATGGCCCCTGGTCATGAAAGCGCTGTTGGCCCTGTTGGAGGTTTGTATTTCATCGGCGCGTTAATTTGGTTTGCCATGATGATGCCAAAGATAGGAAAGTCTCGATGGTGGGTATTAGGTGTCTTTATCCCACTTTATAGCTTCGTGCTGTTGTGGAGAATCGCCGAGTGGCGAGCAAGCCCACAGATGCAAGCGAAGTGACGATAGTATGTTGCCCGATAGACCCATCCAGAGGCCACCGATCTCGTCGCATCTTCTACAAAAGGTCGATAACAAAATTAATCTTTAGAGGATGTAAAAAATATCATGAAAAACTACGTTCTTATTTATTATGGCGAGCCAAAGTTTAAGAGCCATGAGGATGGAGCGAAATACATGGAGAAATGGAGAGCGTGGGCAGGTAGGTTTGGTAAAGCCTTGGTCAACCCTGTCGTTCCCTTTAAAGGAGTCAAGGCCGTAAGTTCCGGTGGTGTATCAGACAATAACAGCTCGAATCGATTGACAGGGTATTCCGTCGTGCAAGCCGACAGCATGGACGCTGCAATTGAAATGGCTAAAGGATGCCCGCACCTTGAGCATGGTACAGTTGATGTCGCCGAAGCAATGGAAATGAATCACTAGGCTGCGCCTACCTCACGGGTGAGTTTTCCGGCGGCGGAGTCCCCTTCGCCCCGAGGAAAATGGCTTCGAAATCAGACCGCCCCAGGAGATCGTCGGGAGGCCCTTCGAGCCTGACGGTCCCCGACACCAT
>VBAI01000207.1 GCA_005882295.1 Candidatus Segetimicrobium genomatis
AGCGGCCCGAAGGAGCTGCTGCTAGGGCACCTGGAGGAAGATCGCAAGCTCGACTCCAAGCGGGTCGGGTTGTTCTTGAAGGCCGTGCACTCGTTATGGCGAAATCCGGTGCGGCTGCGCGCCAACGGGAAGGTGTACACTTACGACCGGCGGGGACTCAGCACCAGCTAACTACCACATCGTCAACCCGCCATCCGCCACCAGGGTCTGTCCCGTCATGTAGCTCGCCCGCTTGCTGGCCAGGAAGAGTACGGCTTTGGCGATCTCCTCCGGCTCAGCGAACCGTCCCAGCGGAATCCTTGCCGCGATGCGTGTGCGCTCCTCCAGCGTGAGATGAGCCAGCAACGCGGTGTCCGTGTAGCCGGGGGCGACCGCGTTGACTCGGACTGTAGGAGCCAGATTTGCGGCCAGGGTCTTCGTAAATGCCATGAGTCCGCCCTTGCTTGAGGCGTACGGGAGGGAACTGCCACCGACCAGAGCACGCATGCTCGTAATGTTCACGATCGAGCCCCCGGCGGCCCGCAGCGCCGGTGTGGCGAATTGGCTGCACAGAAACGCCCCCGTCAAGTTGACGCCCATGACCTGGTCCCACTCTCGCAGGGTCAACTGGTCTGGCGGAGTGCGCACGTTGGTGCCGGCGTTGTTCACAAGCACGTCGAGCCGGCCCCAGGTCTGCAGAACTTGCTCCAGCAGAGCCGAGACGTCATTGGCCCTGGCCACGTCGGCCTTGACCGCCACCGCCCGCCGCCCCGATCGCCGGAGGGCTTCGGCCACAGTTTCGGCGTCCTGGACGTGCGAGGCGTAGGCAATCGCCACCGCGGCGCCTTCCTGCGCAAACGCCCCGGCGATGGCTCTCCCAATCCCCCGGCTGCCACCGGTGATGAGGACAACCTTGTTGATAAACTCCACGCTACGATGATTCGGTCGGTCCGATGTTGACTCCCTTCGAAGCAAGGCGGGACTGGGGACCGGGGACTGGGGACTGGTAGGGAAATCAAAAGCCCGCAGCCATGCTGGCTACGGGGCCGTTATCGCTTCACCAGGGTTTCTTCGGTTCTAGTCCCTAGTCCCCAGTCCCGTGGTTTCGTTTAGTGGACCGTGCCCTTGAAGTCGGACGGCTTGACCTTTTCCAGGAACTTCTTAAACTCTTCCATTTCCTCGTCCAGCGGTTTCTTCAATGTGATCGCCTGCTCGGCGACCTGCGGGGTGACGAAGATGGGAGCCTCGGAACGCAGGGCCAGCGCGATGGCGTCACTGGGTCGGGAGTCGATCACCAGGGGCGTACCATTGGTGGCGATATGAATCTCGGCGAAGTACGTGCTATCTTTGACGTCTGTGACGACGATTCGCGTCACGCTTGCCGACAGCGACTTCAGCACCGAGCGCAACAGATCATGGGTCATCGGCCGCGGAGGCTTTACGCCTTGGAGCTGCATCGCGATGGCCGTGGCTTCTGCCTGTCCGATCCAGATCGGCAGCGCCATGGTCTCGGCCTGGTCGACCAGCAGAACCACAGGGTTCATTTGCTGATCGAGCGCGACTCCGCGGACCTTCATATGAACCACGGATCACCCTCCCTGTCGCGGCCCTATTATAGACACAATCCGGTAGCCCGTCAAAAGGCGCGGCCGATACTACACCTATACCCACTCCGGGTATGCGATAGCCTGACGCGGTTGCGGGTATGCAACAATTGTGTCACAGGGGCTGCCTGTGAAACAGCGGAATAGCACAGGTACAATGCCGTCCACTCTTCGTCTCGCGCCCGCCGTCATCCTGGGTAAGGCGACTGCGGTTGCCAGCCGTGCGCTGCGCCTTGGGGGCGGCACAACGATGCCCGGCCGTGTGGCTCGGGCCGTCGCCCCGGACATCACGCGGCAACTGGCCGCGCGCCTGCCGCAGGGGTGCGTCGTGGTCACGGGAACGAACGGCAAGACCACGACGTCGCGGTTGATTCATCACATCCTCCAGTTGGCCGGGCTGCGCCCCGTGCACAATCGCGCCGGCGCCAACCTCGCGGCCGGCATTGTGACGGCGCTGGTGCAGCATACGGACTGGCGCGGGCGCGCGCGCGGCGACATCGGCATCTTTGAAGTGGACGAAGCGACGCTGCCGGCGGTCTGGGATCCGTTACAGCCCCGCGCCGTCGTGCTGACCAACCTTTTCCGTGACCAGCTGGACCGGTATGGCGAGATTGATATCGTTGCCGGGCGCTGGCGCGCGGTCCTCGATGGCCGACCGCCCGGCGAGACGGTCGTGATCTTCAACGCTGATGATCCACTCGTCTCGGATGTCGGAGCAAAATTTGCCGGGACGACGGTGCCGTTTGGGATTGCCGACGCGTCCTGCGGCGCCGGCACGCTGGAGCACGCCGCGGATGCGCGCTACTGTTATCGCTGCGGTGTCGCGTACGAATACACGGTGGTGTACTTTGGGCACATGGGCGACTACCGGTGTCCGCAGTGCGGCACACACCGTCCGCAGCCGTTGATTGCCGCCGAGCATGTTGAACTCGCGGGGCTCCAGGGCAGCGGATTTGCACTGCGAACGCCTGCGGGCACGGCGCAGGTGCGGACCGTCCTGCCCGGCGTCTATAACATTCACAACGTCCTGGCGGCCGCGGCGTGCTGTCTGCAGCTGGGCGTGCCCCTGCAGACGGTGGCGCGCGGGGTGGAAACATTTGCACCCGCGTTTGGCCGCGCCGAACGGGTCCGCGCCGATGGGCGCGAGGCCGTCCTGCTGTTGACCAAGAATCCGGCCGGCTTTAATGAGGTGTTGCGCACCGTGATGCGGGCCACAGGGCCGGCGGCCGGCGTGGTGCTGATTGCGATCAACGATCTCACCGCGGATGGCCGGGACATCTCCTGGTTGTGGGACGTAGACTTCGAGATGCTGGCCGGTCACGTCAGAAGCCTGGTGGTCAGCGGCATCCGGGCGGACGACATGGCCCTGCGCCTCAAACATGCCGGAGTATCCAGCACCGTCATGACCATTGATGGCAACCTCAGCCGCGCCTGGGACGCCGCACTGCAGGCAGCACGCAACGGCGAACCGGTCTACGTGCTGCCGACCTACACGGCGATGCTGCAGTTGCGAAAGATCCTGCAGCAGCGGGGGCTGGTGAAGGGATTCTGGGAAGAATAAACAGCGTGATTGGTGATTCGTGATTGGTGATTCGGCAGATACAAGATGCGGTTGCCCCGGAGCGGCGGGCAGTTGCGAATCACGAATCACGAATCACTAATCACCATGTGGTATAGTGGTTCCCACCATGGACCTGCGCATCTGCCATCTCTACCCCGATCTTCTCAACTTGTACGGAGATCGCGGGAACCTCATGGCGCTGGCGCACCGGGCCCAGTGGCGGGGCATTGACGTGCACGTCGAGGAGTCCCGGCTGGGTGTCTCGCCGGCGCCTGGGGCGCATGACCTGTACTTCATGGGCGGCGGGGAGGACCGCCAGCAGGTACTGGCGGCGGCGGACCTGCGCGAGAGGAAGCGTGAGGCCCTGACAGACGCGGTGGCTCGCGGCGCCGTGGTGCTGGCCGTCTGCGGCGGCTACCAGCTCCTCGGCCACTACTACCGGTCCGCTGAGGGCGAAGAGTTGATTGGACTGGGGCTGCTCGACGTGACGACGGAGCATCCCGGCCCGCAGAGCAAACGCCTGGTCGGCAACATTGTCGTGCGCAGCCCGTGGCTGGGGGGACGGACCCTGGTCGGGTTTGAGAACCACGGTGGCCGCACGCGACTCGGGCCGAATGCGAGGCCGCTGGGGACTGTGGTCACAGGTTTTGGGAACAACGGTGAAGATCGGACTGAAGGAGCGGTCAGCCGCAACGTGTATGGGACCTACCTGCATGGCCCGCTGCTGCCGAAGAATCCTGCCCTGACCGACCATCTGCTGACGCTGGCGTTGCGCTCGCGCCACGGCCCCATAGCACTGGCATCGCTCGATGACCGTCTCGAACTCGCCGCGCACTCGGCTGCGCTCGTCCGCGCGACGAGCCGCACTTAAGTCCAAGACTCACTTCAGGGAGGTAATAGGCGGATATGAAAAAGATCATTCCATTGGTAGTAGTTGCTCTGATCATTGCTCCAGCGTTTGTGGGAATCGCAGAATCTAATGCAGCGGACACTGGGGTCAAGCCGTCCGTCGTTCTTGTCCACGGTGCCTGGGCAGACGGCTCAAGCTGGAGCCGCGTCGTAGCCCATCTCCAAGCGACAGGGTATACGGTTTATGTGCCGCCCAACCCGCTGCGGGGTCTGGCTTCCGACCCAGCCGACGTGGCCAGCTTCCTGGCTACCATCAGCGGACCCGTAATCCTGGTCGGACATTCCTATGGAGGCGCCGTCATTACAAACGTCGCCGCTGGGAATCCCAACATCAGAGCGCTCGTCTTCGTAGACGCGTTTGCGCCTGACGAGGGAGAGTCGATAGGGGATCTCGCCAGTACCCCGCCTCCCCCTGGCCAATCAGCGTCCTGCCTCGCAGGAGATCCTACTCAGGTCTTCAACTTCGTACCACTGGCAGGCGGAGACGTCGACCTGTACATCAAGCCGAGCGTCTTCCCGTCGTGCTTCGCGAACGATCAGCCTCTCACTCAAGCCACCGTTCTGGCATCTTCCCAGCGCCCAATAGCGTTCAGCGCATTCCCGCAGCCATCGGGAGTGGCTGCATGGAAGACAATTCCATCCTGGTACCTAGTTGGTACTATTGACCGGGTCATCCCACCCTGGGCCCAACTCTTCATGGCCCAGCGCGCGGGGGCCACGATTGTCCAGGTCAGGGCATCACACCTGTCCATGCTTTCACGCCCAGAAGCAGTGGTCGGCTTGATCGACGCGGCGGCAGCGACTATCCACTAATGCCAGGGCGCTGGCCCTCACCATGCAGCCTCTCCCCTAGAGAGTCGGGATGCAGCAGGCGATGGGCGAGCGAACTTTGGGCAAAGCTTCCGGCGCTGATTCCCATTCACCTCTTCCGTATAAGGGGGATCTGGAGATTCGTCGGCCTGTTTTCGGGTTTGTCAAAGGGGCGTCCGTCCACGTTCTTGCTGCCGTTAAACAGCATGCCATCGTGAATATAGATGAGATCGTAATCTATATACGTTCGTCCTTCCGTGAGGCCGAATAACCGAAACGCTTTACCCTTCACGTCTTGCGTGACATTGACTTCCCACCTGCTTAATCCGATGGCCGGGAATTTGTTCGCAGCATCGGCAAACCCTTGGTGCAACGGCGTCACTTCGTACGCTTCGTCGGCGACGTAGTCGAGTTTGTAGGCGTCCTTCGCGATGGGGTGTTCCCCTTGCCAGACGTTGTGCCCTTTGATCGCGATTCTCGCCAGGGGCACTCTCCCGTTGGGGTCCGCGTAGTTCATGATGGTGCACTCGAACCGATCGGGGGCGGAATACCTGAAGATTCGCGAACAGTAAAACGGCTGGGGCTCTCCCGTCGCCGTTTTATTCGCGCTCGGACGCACCTCGGGGGTGATGCTGACCCATTCGCCGCCTTGGATGAATTCTTTGATCTGTTCCGGGGTCATTATTTGGTCACCGTCCTAAGTTTTGGAGGCTTTTGGCCAACGTAGGCAGCTCTTGCCGGCCGGGCGCTGGAATTTGGTAGCCCCAACCCCCTACGCGGATTATACAATTGGCCCACTGTGCGGGCTGAAATTTCTTAGCCCCCCCGCAGCACACCTCGTACTTCTCGGGCCCGTAGGCGCTCCCCCGCGCTGACGGGCTTTTTCTTGACTGGGTGGAGGGATTATCAAGGCGGTCGCGGTCTGGCCCGTTCGAGGATTTCGGCGCGCGAACGATCCTCGACGATCTGTCACTCGGATCGGCGCGGTGGGCTACACCTTTACGCGTTCCCCTGATGCCGCCGACCTCTCGATCGCGGCAATAACCTCGTGGCGCCGAACGGCGTCGGCGAAGTCCGGCACGGTGTGAGTCCCGTTCTTGATGTCTGCCGCGAACGCGGCGTAGGCACGCCCGACGTTGTAGGCGGGCGTGCCTTCCAGGCTGGTGAGTGCGGGCCATTTCTGTGTCAGCGCCGCCGGGGCAGCAAGCAGGGCGGGCTCGCTCCGCCCGTGTGCTCCTGCGACGGTCAACGGATAGATTTCGGGATATGCAGCGTCAGCGGTAATCCGGAGCGTTCCGTCGGTTCCGTTGATTTCCCACAGGAACCCTGTACCGCCGGCCACTGCCTCACGGACGTGGACGCTGGCGGTCGCGCCGGACGCCAGGGTGCCGATCACCGCGATTTGGTCGGCCGCCGTTTTCACGATCTGCTCCCCGGTCTCCTCGATGGTGATTAGCGGCCTGCGGAGATCCGACACGGCCGACAGGTCGGCGAACTCGCCCAGTACGTAGTTGAGGATGTCCAGGCTGTGGCCGATGGCGATCGTGAGCACGTTGGCCCCGTTTGTCTTGTCGAGCATGTAGGCGTTGGGCTGGCCCACGACGGCGCCCGGGACCGACAGCCCGACCATGGTCGTTGACAGCACCTCGCCGACGTATCCGTCGCCGAGCAACTCTTGGACGAACTCGATCGCCGGGGCCTGGCGGGCCTGCAACCCTACGATCGTGCGCACCCCCTGCTCGGCGGCGAGTGCGGCCATCGCACGCGCATCGTCGAGGTCGCGGCCAAGTGGCCACTCGCAGTAGACGGCCCTGCCGGCGGCAAGTGCGGCGGAGACGAGCTCTCGATGGTGCGGGACCTTAACCGTAACAGCGACCACATCGATGTCTGGTTGGGTCACCAGCTGCTTGTGGTCTGAGAACACCGCGCTGACCCCGAACACTTCGCCTGCTGCGCGCGCGGATTCCGCGCTGTGCGCGCTGAGTGCCCGGATCTCGTAGTTCGGCAGCGCGCGCAGTGCCGGGATGTGGGCCGTCGCGGCCCAGC
>VBAI01000208.1 GCA_005882295.1 Candidatus Segetimicrobium genomatis
GGGCTCAGCTGCTCCGGTCAGCTCCCGGGCGCGCCAGCCGTAGAACGTCATCGGGTAGAGGCGGGCTACGTCGAGCAGCAGTCCGCGCGCATCGACGCCTCTGCGGGCCCTGACCTTCGCTCCCCAATACAGGTTGGCGGCCGCCCTGGGTGTCGCCGGAAATCGTGCCGCCGAATCCAGGAACTGTCGCTCGGCGCCGCGGAAGCGCCCCTGCCGGAACATCAGCCACCCCAGCCGCCATCGCGCTTCGTCCGCAGCGGGCGACTCCGGGTATCGCTGCGCCGCGAGCCGGAGCCACGGCTGAGCTCCCGCTAGGTCGCCGTGAATTTCGGTGAGCGCTGCCAGCGACACCATCGCCCGGGCCGCCCAGGCCGACTCCACCTCCTCAGCAGCCAGCCGGCGCCAGATGGCCATCGCTTCCCCGTCGCGGTCGTCATTGGCCAGGGCGCGGCCAAACCAGTAGAGCGCCCGTGGCCGGTGCGGGCCGGGGATGCTTGCCGACTGCTCAAACGCATACGCTGCTCCACGGGACCTCAGGCGGAGGATCCCAAGGCGAAACCAGGCATCTGCGGCGACGTCCGGCGGCAGGGACTGATGCAGGGCATCGGTGAGCTCGCCTTCTGCGGCCGCGAACTCCCCCGCGGCCGCCAGGCGACCCGCGCGCTGGAGCCGCGCGTCTGCAGGCGGGACGGGCAGCCGCTCGGGCTGCAAGCCGAGCAACCGTTGGTATGCGGCGTCAGCTCCCGGCGCGTCTGGCACACTCCACCACGCCATCGAGTACGCTCGGACGGCGAGCGTGCGGTCCCCCGCGTTCTCCGCCGCCTGGCCAAGCAGCGACCAGGCCCGCGTATACGATGCATCGTCGAGCGAGCCTGCGAGCAGACGCGAGAGGGTGACGACCGCTTTCACGGGCTCGCCGGCGTGGATCAGGGCATCCGCGTAGATCAGCCGGGCGCGACGGGCCACCGATGACACCGGGGTGGCGGTGAGGAGTTGCTCAAGACGGGCGGCTGCCTCCTCGCTCTGCCCGCTCTGCATCACCGCCTCTGCCGCATACAAGCGCGCGTGGTCGGCCAGCGGGGGGAAGTGTTCAGCCACCCGATCAAATGCACTGCGCGCGGCGTCTATGTCGCCGCGCTTGAGCAGGCAATGCGCCAGCAGATAGGATGCGCGCCCTCCTGTCGGTCCGGCCTCCTCACTCAGCGCGTGCAGGTCGTCCAGCACCGCCTCACATCGCCCGCGGTGGACCTCGGTGACGGCGCGGGCAAACTTCAAGGGAGGAAGGATCGGCGCGGCCGGTGCTGACGCCGCGACCGTCAGGACCAGGGCCGCCATCACGAGGCAGACCGCGCTCGTCGAGGATGTGAGGCGGCGAGTCATCGCTGCAACAGACGGTCCAGGGTCGACCGGATCTGGCCAATCAATTCCGTCGTCCGCTGCTCGTTACGGGACGGAGGAGTGATGGCGTCCCCGATGCGCACCGTCACCCGGGATGGTCTCGGGAACCGGGCACTCAGCGGCCACATCTTGGTGAGACCGAGCAGAGCCACCGGAACCACCGGGACCTGTGCGCGGATCGCGAGAAATGCCGCCCCTTCATGCAGCGTCCCCAGCCCCGGTTGCACCACTCCGCCCTCCGGAAATACCACCAGCACCTCGCCCCGCGCGAGCCGTTCCAGACAGGCTTTCAGCGCGCCAATATCCCCCACCCCGCGCCGGACAAAGATGGGGTTGAACAGACGGATCAACGCGAAGAGCAGCGGATAGCGATCCAGTTCCTGGCCGGCCAGGTACGTCACGCGGAACGGCATGGCTGCCGAGAGCACAATGGGATCGATTTCACTGGCGTGATTCGGCGTCATCAGAAACGGACCCCGCGGGGGCAGGCGATCGAGTCCCTCAGTTTTGAGATGCCAGCCTGCGCGCAAAAGCAGCCGGAAGGACTTGACGACGATCCAGTATCCGGGCCCCATGTGCGTGGGGGGGTCGCGGCGGCGCTCACGCAGCACCTGCGGGTCCATCATCGCTCCACGGTTCGCTCCAGTTGCACCACGCACTCCACGTGGTCGGTGTGGGGGAAGAGGTCCACCGGCTGGATGGCGGTCACCTCGTAACCCCTGCTCCGCAGGTCACGCACGTCAGACGCCAGGGTGACCGGGTTGCATGAGACGTACACGATGCGGCGAGGGGCCAGCCCGCCGATCTCCCGCGTCACTCCGACGCCCGCGCCGGCGCGCGGCGGATCCAGGATCACGACGTCGGGGTGGCCCCGGGGAGCCAGGACCCACCGCAGGTGGGCGGCCGGCGCGGTGTAGAACAGGGCATTCGTAATCGTGTTCAGCGCCGCGTTGTCCCGCGCCGCCTCCGTCGCTGCTTGCAGGGCTTCGATCCCGGTGACCTCGGCGGCCTGACCGGCCAGCGCCAGGGCAAACGTCCCCACGCCGCAGTAGAGGTCGAGAACCTGCTCGGTGCCGCGGAGACCAGCAAACTCGCGCACGACCTCCAGCATACGCTCCGCCTGCGTTGTATTCGTTTGGAAGAATGTCAGCAGGCCGAGTTTGAAGGTCAGCCCGCCGAGACGCTCGTAGATGAACGGACGCCCATCCAGCACAGAAACGGCGCTGACCTCCACGGCATCGCTTTGGGATGCGTTCACAGCCCACACCAGGCCTGTGATTCCCGGCACCTCTCGATGAAGCGCCTGCGCCAGATCCTGACTGTGCGGAAACGGTCCCGCAGCGGTGACCAGGGCCACCAGGAGCTCACCGGTGGCATGGCCCTCTCGTACGACCAGATGCCGAAGGAATCCTTGATGGATGCGGGTATCGTAACAGGCGACGCCGTGCCGCCGGATGAACTCCCGGACCACGCGCAACACCGTGACCGTTCGAGGCGATGGCAGGAAACAGGTCTGAAGATCGACGACCTCATCCCACCGCCCACGCCGGTGCAAGCCGACACGGTCCGGCGGCTGAAACGAGAACTCCATCTTGTTGCGAAAGTGCCACGGATCACCCGCCGCAATGATCGGACGCACCGGCACCTGGTCGTGGCCTGCCACCCCTCGCAGGTGTTCCCTGACCGCGGCCTCTTTGGCAGCGGCCTGGGCCCGGTAGTCGAGGTGCTGCCACCGGCAGCCGCCGCAGGTGCCAACATGCGGACAACGCGGCGTGACCCGGTCGGAGGAGGCCTCTTCAACGCGGATCAGCTCGGCTTCCGCGTGCGCGCCGGTCAGGCGGATCAGGCGGGCACGGATGACGTCTCCGGGGGCGGTGTCGTCGACGTGGACGGCGAGTCCGTTCAGCCGGCCGACGCCACGACCACCCGCGCTCAACCGATCGATCCGCAGTGTGACCTCCGTTCCCGGGGCCAGCCTCATAGGCCAATTGTAACAAGCGACGAGGGAACCTACACAATCTACACAAACTACACAACCTACACAATTACTTGCATTGAGGGCTTGTGGTTGTGTAGGTCGTGTAGGTTGTGTAGGTCGTGTAGGTCGCCTGGAATGCGGGAGCCACCCGGTGTGCCGTCGAACTCGCCTGATGTGGACGCGTACCGCTGTGTCGTCACCAAACGCGACCTGCGATCATTCACCGACCGGCCTATTGAAGAACCCGTCCTGCTGAAGATCCTTCACGCCGGCCGCATGGCCGGCAGCAGCCGAAATCGCCAACCCTGGCATTTCGTGGTCATCCGCGAGCGCTCCCGCCTGCGAGAGCTGGCCACCTTCGGCCGCTTCGCGCACCATGTGGCCACGGCAGCGGCAGCCATCGCGCTCGTCACCGAGGATGCCGGCGCGGCGTTCGATGCGGGACGGTGTGCCCAGAACATCATGCTGGCCGCCTGGTCGTGGGGCATCGCATCGTGCCCGGCCACGATGCACCAGGGGTCCGAGGCGAAGGCCTTTCTCAGCATTCCGCCCGATAGGACGCTGGTTATTGTCATCTCCCTGGGGTACCCACATCCGCGCGGCCGGGGCGCAATCGAACGCGCAGCGCTACGCATCCTCGCGAGCCGCGGGCGCCGCCCGCTGGCGTCTATGCTCTCCTGGGAACGCTACGGAATGTCCTCTCTTCCCATGGCTCCCTGATGGCGCGCCTTCCACTGTCCTCAGCCCGCCGGTGTGCCGCTGTCCTGGCGGCACTCCTTGTGACGTTCTCCGCGACGACGATCGGGCGGGCACAGCCCCCCACCGTCGACACGTTGCTCCTCCGCCTGTTCGACGTCAACGTCACGGAGCCGTACGAGCTCAACGCAGACTTCAGCGGCGTCTTGGAGGTCACGGTCAAGCGCAGCCGGTTTGTCGTTTCCGCCGACGGATCGTTTCTGGAGTGGCGCGGCACCGATGGCATCAGGCACCGCCAGGTCATGGTCCACAACCTCAATCTCCCCCTGCTGCTGCGCCCGTTTGCGACGTCCATCCGAAACGTCATCGCGGACAAGATCGAGACGCAGGCCGAGAACCCCGAGACATTTCATGCACACGATATCTTTCTGCTCACCGAGCAGCCGGACGGGCGGTTTGTCCTGGCCGGCATTCACCGTGCCATCGTCGATGACGCCATCGACCGGTACGGCCACGCCGAGGACAAACTCGACGTCATGACCCGCCGCAAGATCGCAGAGTGGTTGTACACCGCGCCCACCATGAAAGAGTTCATCGCCCGGCCGGGACCGCCGTATGCGCTGCGCGCCGTCATCGATGAGAACGGGGTACTCTACGAACTCGTACTGTCCTACGACTGGGGCGCGGTCAGCACCCGGATCGAATATATCTGGATCGGCGGGCAGCCGCTGTGGAGCGAGGTGCAGGCGGACACGGTCAGCAACCTGGCGGGGGTGGGTCGGATCACCGGGAAGCTCCTCCTGCGGTTCACCAATCACTGCGTCAATTGCAAACGCCCCTAACGGCCGTTGGAACGTTGAAACGTTGGAATGTTGAAACGCCACACCGGGAAGCGCGACATCGCTTCACGTTTCAACGGTTCAACGCTCCAACGTTTCAACTAGGGCACTACGAGCACCGCCGCTCCTGTGATTCCCCCATGCTTCAGTGACGCGAGGGCGGCGTTAGCCTCGGTGAGGGGGTAGGGCTGCACCTGCACGGTGAGAGGAATCGACGCCGCCAGCTGGAGGAACTCGAGGCCGTCCTGGCGCGTGCTGTTGCTCACGCTGCGCAGGACGCGCTCCCAATACAGCAAGCCGTAGTCAAACGCGGGGATCTGATCAAGGTGCACAGCATTAATCACCACCACGCCGCCGCGTCGCACCCGGCGCAGCGCCTCGATCGCCACAGCGCCCGCCGGGGCAAACACCACCGCGGCGTCCAGTTCACCAGGGGCCGGCGCGTCAGGTCCGCCGACCCACGCCGCCCCCAACTGTTCGGCCAGACGCCGGTGGGCCTGGCTGCGCGTGACCACATACACCTCGCAGCCCCAGTGCCGCGCCACCTGGAGGGCCAGATGCGCGGAGGCACCGAAGCCAAACAAGCCGAGCCGGTCCCCGCGGCGCGCACCCGATAGCCGCAGCGCCCGATACCCAATGATCCCTGCGCACAGCAATGGCGCCGCGTGTGCGTCGTCGAACGACCCCGGCAGCGGATAGACATAGCCGGCCCGAGCCAGCATGTACTCCGCGTATCCCCCGTTGACATGGTAACCGGTGAACGTGATCCGCTCGCAGAGGTTCTCGTCCCCACGCCGGCATGCCGCGCAGGCACCGCACGACGCGTACAGCCACGCCGCGCCCACGCGTGAACCGGGAGCCGGATGCGTCAGACCGGGTCCCAATCGTTCCACGACGGCCACAACCTGATGCCCCGGCACCAAGGGCAACCTGGCCGGAGGCATCTCTCCCTCGACGATGTGCAGGTCAGTGTGGCACACGCCGCAGCAGCGTACCCGCAGCAGGATTTCGCCGGCCTGCGGCTCTGGGATCGCCATCTCTTGCCGCTGCAGCGGAGTGGACTCCACCGGACGAGGAGCAGACAGCACCATGGCGTTCATGCGCGTGCTCCTACCCCCTCACCTGTCAAAGGACGGCGGCGCGGGCCCGCGAACTCCCTGCGCATGAGGTGGGGCCTCATCGTGTGCGCCGGTCTCGCGCTCGCCGCCTGTACGGCGTCGGCGCCCGCGCGTCTGACCGAGGCGCGCGATGAACGCGGATTTACCATCCGGCACCCACAGACGTGGACGCAGGTGCGACGTGACGACGCGGTGTGGTTCGTCCCGAATGCGGACCGGGTGCCCGATGTCGCCGAGTTCATCCTGGTCGTGACCCGATCGGCACCGGGGAAGCTGGACGATCCGACGATCCGGCGCGTGGTTTTCGAGGTCCTGCCGGTTCAGGGGGTCTCGGGATTTCAGCAGGACGCACGCACAACCGCTCAGGCGCTGTGGTACAAATTCGAGGTCACCGGCACCTCAGCCGGCCGGGAGTGGGCATCTGTCGGCGTCCTGGTCAGCGGAGATGTCCGGTACCACATCGCCGTCTGCGCAAAACCACTCCAGCAGTGGCGGAGCGGGCAAAAGCAATGCGATGAAGTCATCCGGACCTTCCAACCCGGCAACTTGAACCGCTAACCTACACAATCTACACAACCTACACAATTTACACAACTACCTGCGTGGTGGCTCGTGATTGTGTAGGTCGTGTAGGTTGTGTAGGTCGCGTAGGTTGTGTGGTTTAGTGGACGCTCGCTCGATATCGCTTGAGTGCGTCCTGCATGCGGCGCAGGCCTTCGCGAATATTCTCGACGCTGTTAGCGTAGGAGAAACGCAGATACCCCCGGCCGTGTTCCCCAAACGCTGTCCCGGAAAGGCAGGCCACCCCGCCTTCCTGTAACAAGAAATCGGCCAGCCGTTTACTGTCCGGATCGATGCGGGTGACATTGGGGAACGCGTAGAAGGCGCCGGCCGGCATCGTGCACGTCACCCCGTCAATGGCCCGCAGACCGGACACGATCACATCTCGCCGCCGGCGAAACTCCGCCACCATGCGTTCAACCGGCTCCCGAGACCCGCGCAGTGCGGCAATGCCGGCCATCTGGGTGAAGGCCGCCGCGCAGGAGTTCGAGTTGACCATCAACTGCGTCATGCGCGCGGCCAGGTCCCGGCGCATCACGCCAAACCCCAAACGCCACCCGGTCATGGCATAGGCTTTGGAGAAACCGTCCAAAATGATCGTCCGCTCCTTCATCCCCGGGAGGCTGGCGATGCTGGTATGGCTGCCCTCGTACATGATCTGCCAGTAGATCTCGTCGGAGAGGACAAAGGCATTCGACCGTTGCACCGCCTCCGCTACCGCCGCCACGTCGTCCCGGGTGAGGACGGACCCGCACGGGTTGTGAGGGGTATTCAGCACCAGGAGTTTCGTCTTGGGGGTGATCAGCCGCCGCAGTTCGTCCGGATCAATGCGAAACCCCCGTTCTTCCCGCAGCACCAGCGACTTGGGAATCGCCCCCACGAATCTGGCCACCGATTCGTAGATCGGGTACCCAGGGTCCGGGCAGATCACCTCATCGCCGGGATCCACGAGCGCCAGGATGGTGAAAAACATCACGGGCTTGCTGCCCGGAGTCACCACGACCTCGTCAGGATGCACCGGCATCTTCCTTGTCGCTTCGGCATGCTGGGCAATGGCTTCGCGGGCCTCAAACAGACCTGCGGACGGCGTGTAGTGAGTGTATCCGTCACGCAGCGCCTGGACGGCGGCGTCTTTGATGTGCGCCGGAGTGTCGAAATCCGGCTCTCCGATCTCCAGATGTACAACCGATTTGCCCTGCCGCTCCAATTCACGGGCCTTGGCCAGGACCTCAAAAGCCGTCTCCGTGCCCAGCCCCGCCATGCGCTGCGCGAACTTGACCTCAGTCACCGGACGACCTCCTCGACCTCTACAACTTTTCTACTCTTCAACTCGGGGGCGTCAGCCCCCTCTGATGCGCGTGCCCGTCCGGCCGGCGAGCGCGTACTCCAGGTGGGACGGCGACGTGATGAGCGCCTCCGGCCCGCCCGCCTCAACATATTGAATGGCGGCGCGGATCTTTGGCCCCATGCTGCCTGCAGGGAAGTGCCCTTCACTCAGATACCGCTTCGCATCGTCGACGGTAAGCGTATCGAGATCCCGCTGGCCGGGCTGGCCGTAGTGTAAGGACACGCGCTCCACCTGCGTGGAGATCAGCAGCAGGTCGGCCCCGATGGCTTGCGCCAGGAGGGCGCTGGCCAGGTCCTTATCGATCACCGCCTCCACTCCGCTCAACCGCCCATCGGCTCCCCGCACCACGGGAATGCCACCGCCCCCGCAGGCGATCACCACGATCGCCTGATGTACCAGGCCCTTAATCACCAATCGCTCAACAATTTCCACGGGCC
The DNA here is from genome assembly GCA_005882295.1 of Candidatus Segetimicrobium genomatis. Lineage (GTDB taxonomy): Bacteria > Sysuimicrobiota > Sysuimicrobiia > Sysuimicrobiales > Kaftiobacteriaceae > Telluricultor. Next base: position 8,376 of record VBAI01000208.1, read on the forward strand.
ACGGCGAGGGCACCACGCGGCGCCAGCCCCGTCCAGCATCCTCGACCATCTGCCAGCCGCGCTCCGCCTGGAGGTGCTGGGCCTCTTCCTTTTGGTAGAAACTGCCGATAGGTTTTGTTGGTCGATGGAACGCCGCATCGTGGGGGTCAACGACCGTCTGGGTCACCACCGTCACCACGCGTTTGCGGATGTTCCTGGCGCGAAGTTCGTTGCCCAGCACCTGCTGAATCAGGTAGCCGATCGATCCCTGGGTTTGGGCGCCCAGCACGTCAAGCGGAAGCGGTGGGGCGATCCGCGCGGCGAGCTCGCTGCGGAGGAGGTTGAACCCCACCTGGGGACCGTTCCCGTGGGTGAGGACCACGTCCCACCCCGAGGCCAGCATGCCAGCAATGTGGCCACAGGTCTCGCGCAGGGCCTCGATCTCGCTGCCCACGCTGGGATGGTCTTCGTCTTTGATGAGGGAGTTGCCCCCGATGGCGACGACGGCAACGGGCACGACCGGCTCCTGGTGGGGCTCAAAGTACCGCTTAGTGTTCGATATTCGGCGACGGCTCCCCCCCTACTGGCACTGATCTTGCTCATTTGAGAGGCGTAAGCCGAGAGTTGGACGAGCGGAACTGCGATCAAACTTCCAACAAACCGGCGGTGGGCTCGCCGAGATAGCGCGTCGAGCACGTTGTACTCAGGAGGACACGCTGATGCGCGTGTCATGGCGTCTGACAACGATCATTCTGATCATCGCGATGGGGCTCCTCGGCCTCTCGCTGGGGACGAGCGGCCGCGTTGCGGCCCAGGCCGTTCCCGTGCAGTACGTCCTGGTGGGCAAGGGGGGAAGCTTCCCCCCCAACATGGACGCGCTGGTGGCCTCAGTCGGCGGGAGCATGGTTGCCCAGCTTGACGAGATCGGCGTGGCGATCGTGGAATCCGCCGAGCCAAGCTTCATGGACGCCGTCTCCACCCTCCCGGGTCTAGAGGGTGTGGCACAGGACCGACCGGTCGCGCTGGCGCTCCCCAACCAGGGCGATTCCACCGTCGTGGAGAGCCTGGACACCGAGAACGCAACGTGGGAAGGCGGGGCCCTTGAAGCCCTGAACAGCAAACCGTGCACCAATCCCCCAACCGGGGACTGCAACCCTGGACTGGCCAAGTTCTTCTGGGCGCAGTGGAACATGAAGAGCGTCGGGGTGCCGATGGCCTGGAATGCCGGAGTCCGCGGCGACCCACGCGTGAAGGTAGCGGTCATCGATACTGGGATCGACTACGCGCACCAGGAGTTCCAGAGACTCGTCAACGGCAAGGCAGTCAGCATCGTTGATCCGGTGCTGAGCAAGTCCTTCTTCAAGGAGCCATTGCCCCCGGGTGCGCTGCCCTATCTCGATGTCAGCGGACACGGCACCCATGTCGCGGCCATCATCGCCGCGGAGGGCGTCAGTGTGGCGGGCGTCGCGCCGGGCATCACCCTGCTGGCGATCAAAGTAGCCGGACGCTCGGGATTCGCCTCCTATGCTGCTATCATCGCGGCGATCAAGTACGCGGCTGACGTGGGCGCCGATGTGATCAACATGAGCTTCGGTGACACGCTGGAAAAAGACGGACGGGAGAACGCGCAGTTAATGGCCGCCCTGAACCGCGCCGTGAACTTCGCACACAAGAAGGGCGCCCTCCTCATCGCATCTGCGGGCAACGGGGGCATCAACTGGGACAAGATGGGCAATGTGATGAAGCTGCCGGCCCAACTGCCGCATGTGGTAGCGGTGTCGGCAACCGGCCCGCAGTTCGGGCTGAACGTTGACGGGATGGCCGTGATTCCGAACGCCGAAGGGTTAGAGCAAGCGTACACTGACTACGGCAAGTCGCTGGTGATCTTCGCGGGGCCCGGCGGGAGTGTCACACCATTCATCGACAGGGCCACCAAGATGCCGCTGGACCGGGTCCTGTCGGCGTGCGCGCGGTTCACACCAGGTGTGAACTGCACGTCGGGTAGGGCGAATATCTTCATGGTCGGGACAAGCATGGCCGCGGCCCACGTGAGTGGTGCGGCGGCGCTTGTGGACTCGATGGCCGGAGGCGCGCTGACCGGCGACCAGATCTTGCAGATCTTGAAACAGTCGGCGGATCACATGGGCAAGAACGGCAAGGATGCATGGTATGGCTACGGCCGAATCAACGTGTACCGCGCGGTGACCGGCAACTAACGGCAACACGCGTGCGCGCGGCGCACGAAGACGATTCGGCCATCGCACACCGGAGGGGAGGCGCTGCCTCCCCTCCTCTTGCTGTAGAATACGGGGCGTGCCCTCCGCGCGCTTCATTCAATATGGTCTTGGCCCCATCGGCATCGGTATTGCCGCCCTCGCGGTCCAGCAGGGTCACTGCCTGGTTGCCGCCGTGGACATCGCCCCTGCCAAGGCCGGGCAACCCGCCGCGGCATTCATCCCCCAGGCCCCGGCCGACGTGCTGGTCACCGCCGACGCATCACAGGTGCTCAATGCCGGCGCGGACATCGTGCTGCACTCCACGCAGTCGCGCCTGGCGCAGGTACTCCCCCAGCTCCTGCCGCTGATCGACGCCGGGCTCGTCGTGATTTCCACCTGCGAGGAACTGGCGTTCCCCTGGCACCATCACCCGGTGGAGGCCGCTTCGCTAGACGTTCTGGCCCAGTCCCGCGGCGTCGGGGTGGTGGGACTGGGGGTCAATCCGGGGTTCGTCATGGACCTGCTTCCGGTGGTCCTCAGCGCCCCCTGCAGGGACATCCGGCAGATCACGGTGGTGCGCGTGGTCGACGTTGGCCTCCGGCGCCTGCCCCTGCAGCAGAAGGTCGGAGTTGGGCTTACGGTAGAGGCGTTCCGCCGCGGCGTCAGCGAGGGTCGCATCGGCCACGTCGGTCTGCCGCAGTCGGCGGCGATGGTCGCCCATGCGCTGGGATGGGCGATGAACCAGATTGAGGAATCCATCGAGCCCGTCGTCGACTCGAACCGCACGGTGCAAGGAGTACATCAGGTCTGCCGTGGGACCCACAAGAATGCCCACCAGATCACCCTCGATCTCACCATGACGGCCGGCGCCGAGCGTCCAAGGGATGAGATCGTCATCGAGGCCACGCCCCCGATCCGCGCGACTCTTGAAGGAGGCATCCACGGCGATCAGGCCACCTACGCCATCGTCGTCAATGCCATCCCGAG
>VBAI01000209.1:0-608 GCA_005882295.1 Candidatus Segetimicrobium genomatis
ATTGAGCGCGCACAAGGCACCATCATCTTGAGGACCGGTAGGCTGACGGTACAGGAGTACGGGTTGCACGTCGAGGAGGATAACCAGACCAGACTCATCCCTTGGTCCGCAGTCATGGGAGTGAGTCTGAAAAAGCGGTAGGACGATTCCCAGCGGTCTCTCAAACGTGCGGTCTCTGCTTCCTTGGGATTGTTCAATCGTCCAGGCACGCCCGTGGACCGGAGAGTGGGGTGTCCTGAGCTCGCAGAAGCGGCACGGGCGCGGTTCACCCAAGACCAGCTCGTGATGGTCGGAATCATGACCTGGGATCCGCAACGTGGGTTCCGGCAGCGGTCCAAACCATCGTAGGTACGGTAGCGCAGCTATCGGTGCCCGGGCCGGCCGCAGGACATGGGCGCGGCCGGCCCGGGGATGATGTTGGTTCATCTCTCACCGGCCACACGTACGAGCGGCGAGGGGGGCGGTTTCACCGGCTTCTTCAGGCACTGGCGGAGGTTCAAGCGCGGGCACAGCGCCTCAGCCGGCCAGGATGCCAGCAACACCGCCGCCACCACGAAGACGCACAGCGCGACGACAACTCCGTGCCTCACAGCCCATCACCCCTTTTG